>NZ_JAMRYM010000113.1:0-9753 GCF_023743255.1 Rathayibacter rubneri
ATTCCAGGGGGCGCACGCTTCGGAGGAGCCGGGTCGAGGGTGGCGGTCGAGCCGGTCCTCCTGGAGGCGCCCCGGCGCGACGCCCCCTGCCCGCCGCTTCCGCCCGGCTGATCGACGCCGACGCTAACGCAGACGACCGGAGCGATCTCCCGCAAGCGGCAGAGATCGGCGAAGCCCTCTGCCGCGGGAACCCGGATCAGCGAAACCTCCAGGCCGCCGTCCGCCCACGTCGTACCGATACGGGGCCAGGTCCCCTCACTGAGGTGCAGCGGTCAGTGAGCGTCGAGGTGACCACGGCATCGGCCCGCGGCACCGGCGATGGAGCCGTCACGGAGGCGCTGCTCGTCCGGCGACACTTCCCGGGGGAATCCGTTCAAGGCGTTCGAGAGCTCGTCGGGCATCGAGCTTGCGGTGGATGCTGCCCAGCTGTGTCGTCGCCGTGCTGCTGCGGACGACCAGCGACCGGTATGTCTCCGACGATCCGATCGAGTGGGTGTGCAGCCGGGTCGCATCAGGTGCGAACCGGCCGGCCCGCTCGACCTCGCGCCGCACGGCACCCGGTGCCGCTGACGGGCACGCCGTCGTCGGGTCGGCGCAGGCCTGGACGGCTCGAGAGGCGGAGCGATTGGCGCGCGGCGATGACAGTTGGCACGCCGGCATAGCGCTCGAGCGAAGGTTTGCGCGCAAGACGCGCCTCGGCCGGGACTCACTTTCGGTCCAGCGAAGGCGGAGGCGCCTGGGATCTCGAGGTTCAGCATGGTTGACCTCCGTCAGAACTCTCGTGCTCCGGGTCTGGTCACGGGACTGATTCTCATCGAGTCGCACTAGCCGTCGAGAACCACATTGAACCCTGGGAGTAGCCATGTCCGATTCCTTACCCTCAACCGAGGCCGCACCCGCTGGGGGCTCCAGCAGATCGATCTCACGCCGCGCGGTTGCCGCGGGCGCAGCGTGGACGGTACCGGTTGTCGCCGGCGTCATCGCGGTGCCCGCCACCGCAGCCTCGCCCTCGGGCTCCATCGCCTTCGGTCGCAGCAGCTACGAAACCCATCCTGACCGAATCGTCACCGGAATCTCCGGATCGCTGTCGAAGTCCTCCGGGACCTTCCCCGCAGAGGTCACCCTGACCTATCCGGCGGGGTTCTCGGGTCCCGCGACGGCCGCCGTCGACCTGTCCTCTGGACGATTCCTTCTGGACGCGGTCCGTGCTCCGGCAACGCCGAGCTCGGGGCTCGTCCACGCGTCCGCGCCGGGCTACGGGTCGGCGTCCGCCACCCTGTCTGCACTCGCCACGCCGATCCTGCCCACGGCAGGCCCCGCGGTCTCCTGGGGCTACATCACGATGAACGGAACCGGAGGCAGCAACCGCAACTACGCAGCCGCTCCCACCAAGGTCGTCAACGCCGGCTACACCAGCTACCTCGACATCGCTCAGGTCGGGGACGAAGCGACCTACGTCATCACAGGCGACGGACGCTCCCTGGTGTCGTTCCTGTACGCCGCCGTCACGGAACGACGGATCACCGTTGCCCTGAACAACGGCGAGACCCTCGCGGCTCTCGCCGGGGGACCGCAGTGGATCGCCGTGCTCACCTCCGAGGGACGCGTCTTCACCAGTCACTACTCCGTCACCAACCTGACCAACGCGTACCAGCGCGTCGTCCCGGGGCTGACCTTCGTGAAGATCGCGCATTTCGACTCGGACGGTGCCGGCGCTGTCGGTCTCGCCTCGAACGGAACCGTGTGGATCCTGCGGGCCACCGCGGCACCGATGCAGGTCACCGACAGCTCGAACGCACCTCTCTCCGGCATCGTCGACATCGCTGCGGGCAGGAATCCCAAGATCACTGCTCTGAAGTCCGATGGCACGGTGTGGAGCGTCGGTGCAAGCTCGGGGACCTCCAGCTCAACGCCCTCCTCGTCTCTCGCTCACCAGGTCTGGGCCGGCGCCGAAGGAAACCCCCTCATCGCGTCCAGCCTCGCCGTCCATTCCAGTCCTTACAGCGACTCCGCGTACGTCACGGCTGCAGTCGGTCGGGACGGTCTGATCTGGGTCTGGGGCAGTCGTGTCTCCTTCCAGGTCCGCGGTGCGAGCGACACTGCGCGCTTCGCCCGAAGCGTGGACGTCGTCACCGACCTCGGCCTCTCCGGGGTCTCGGTCAAGAACGTGTCCGTGTCGGCTCCGATCTTCGTGACGCTCTCGAACGGTCGCGTTGCGAGCTTCGGAAACCCCGGCGACGAAGGCGAGCGCGGAGACGGAACCTCCTCGAACTTCATCGCGGCTGGAGGCGAATCCTTCACGCCGAGCTACGTCGTCACCCAGCAAGGTGTGCCGATCGAAGGCATCGACCGCGTCGCCACCACACGAGGAGGCGGCTGGGCGATCATCGCCTGACCGAGCGGAACGGGGACGCCCCGATCGATGGGCGTCCCCGCACCCGCCTTCACGCAATCACTCCTGACTGCGTGAAGAACCCGAAGAATTCCGTTCTCTTCCAGAAACCGGATCCGTCTCCGACCCGGATCGCCACCCTTCTCCTCCTGGGAGTCGTATCACTTATTCGTCATGTCGTGTTCGAACCTGCTCGGTCCTTGCTCGACATCTCACCCGGGCCTCCTCGCGGGTGACGTCTCCACCATCCTCCCTTTCGCGTCATTCGACTCTCGGAACACCGCGCGGCGCGGTCGCGACAGCACGCGTGCCCCGCGCCAGGGCGTCTCTTGCGAGAGGACAGAAGCGAGAGCCACACCTCTGGACTCGGTCGGAACGAAACGACCATCGTGTGGCTCAGCAACAAGACGCCGACCACCACATCGATCGAGATTCCGGAAGGAAGCTGTCATGACCATGGAATCCAGCAATTCTTCAATCCCACCGATTGGTCATCGCGAGACCGGATCGGTGACACGACGAGCTGTCGCGGTGGGCGCTGCATGGACGACCCCGACCGTTGCGCTCGTCATCAGCGCTCCCCTCGCCGCTGCCTCGACCCCAGCAGAAGCGGGCGTGCACGTCATCCCTGGAAGCGTGGTGCAGGGAGTTCAGAACGGTTTCGTGGGAGGCACGTTGATCCAGGTCCGCGACGAATCGGGCCGAGGTGTAGCCGGAAATCCAGTCCGTGTCTCAGTGCTCGCCGGAGAGGTGGAGTTCTGGCCGAACTACACCAGAACGAGCGCGAGAAAGACGCTTGATCTCGTCACAGACGCAGCCGGCTACGCCTACATCGCAACGGAACACGCAACCGACTTCACGGGGGTTGTCACCCTGAGAATCGACGCCGGGCCGGGCTACGGATCCACGACCACCACTCAGACGATCATCCCCTCCCGACTCGTCGAGCACTTCGGCATCCTGCTGTATTCGAAGTACGAATTCCCAGCAGGACCACATCAGCCGGCCTTCACCAACCTCGTCGTCAGCAACACTGAGGGGAACACGAACTCGAGCGGCGGCTCGAACAGGTATCCCGACAACAACTTCGGCTTCACCTATTACTCGATCGGGCTGCCTTACAGCCAGAAGAAGATCGGCACAGGCGTCGACTTCTCTTTGACGGGAGGCGGTCCTCTCATGTTCTCGACAGGACTGTTCTCCGCGACATTCCCCATTACTCACAACAGTGGAACACCGAACACTTTCCCCAGCTACGGCAGCATCCAACTCCCCGCCAAGTCGATAATCTACAACCCCGGCTACAGGTGGCCGGCGGGTTCGATTTCGAAGATCTCGACTGCGGGCACGTATCTCACGACCTTCCTGCCCTCAGGAGAAGCCCTTCCCGTCGCTATCTACACAACGATGAGGTGACCTGCCCGACCACTGCCTCAGGATGACGATCGAGCTCGAAAGCACGCGTGAGACCGGCGTGAGGTGAGAACGGATCGAGTCGCGCGCGAACAGGCCGGTCATCGACCCGATCCCTTGAGGGCTGCGGATTCCCGGGGACGTCTCCGTCGTCTCGTTTGACGACGAGATCGCCTCGCACCTGCACCCCGGGTCGACGACGGCCCGCATCCCCCTTTGAGGGCGTGCGACGCCAGGCCGTCGACCTGCTCCTGGGCGGAGTGACGACCGAGGCTCGTCATGATGCCCATCATCATCCGCGGTTCCCCAGCGCCTCCTCGCCAGCCGTACGCGAATCGCTCAGAGGACGAGGGTCGTCGGCCGGAACGCCTGGACACGGCAGCGACGGGTGACGAAGGTGCTCGACAGCACCCGGGCAGGCGCCGTTGTCGTTCGAGCGTGGAGATCGAGTCGCCACGAGCAGTCGACGCTCCAGCTCAGACGCACCGGCGCGCACGAGCGCCCGGAGTCCGGCACACGTGCTGACCCCCCTCGCGGGTGAACACGAGAGTTGCGGCGGCGGGCGAGGCAGGCGATCGGAGGCGGTGAGGAGCATGCGGACGGCGGCGCGCAGGAGGCCGAGATGCACGCTGCGACCCAGGTCTGACTCCGTCCGTCGCGGAGGCATTCGAGACGAGTAGGCGAATATCCGGGCAATTCCTCAGCACGGGTCACCTCTTGTGAGAATCAGCTCTCGGAGGCTCTACTCGGTCAGCGACACCTCTCGGGCGAGGCCTTTCAAGGCGTCGTAGAGCTCGTCGCGGGTGGAGACATCCAGCTTGCGGTAGATGCTGCGCAGCTGCGTCTTCACCGTGTTGGCGCTGACGAACAGTGCCGCGGCGATGTCGCTCGTCCGCTCACGCAACGCCGCACGTTCCGCGACGTCCCGCTCGCGCTCGCTCAGCGCCGACGCGCACACGGCGAGGGCCGGCTCCCGGCGTTCGACCGGGACGACCGTTCCCTCCCGCTCCGCGATCCGGGCCGTGACGGCGCGGTGCTCGTTCTCGGGAAGAGCGCTGAGGAGCCAGTAGAGGCGGTACTCGACCGCGAGGTCCGTGATGCGGGCGAGATCCGCGTCGGAGCGCTCCGGGGCGGCGACGAGCGTCAGCAGCTCGGTCCGCGGGACGAGCGACGCCGCCCGCAGGGAGGCGACCAGCCGTCGGGCGTCCTCCGAACGGCCGATACGGGTGAAGTCCAGTGCGCGCAGGGCCGTCACGAGCTGCTCGAGCACGGTCCCCGTCGCGGTCGCGGAGCCGAGTGCGGCGTGCGCGAGGTCCCGACGCCCGGCGGCGGCCGCTCGGAGGTATTCGGTGATCCGCACCGCGTCCGCCGTCATCCCCGTGAGTGCTCGAGAAGACAGAGCTCGGAGGCGGGAGTCGAGCTCCGCGGCGAGGCGATGAGGGCGTTGCTGCTCCCACTCCACGAGGGCGAGGGTGCGGAGGTAGTGGGCCCAGCGATGCTCGACCGACACCACATCGATCTCGGACATGATCCGACGTGCGGTGTCGCGGTCGAGCTCGTCGAAACTCAGCTGCGCCCGAGCGAGCGCGGCCGACACCCCGCCTCCCAACGGCTCTGCTCCGCCGTCGCAGAACTCGCGGAGGATCCGCTCCGCCTGTCCCCGGTGCCCGTGCAGAGCGGAGAGGAACGCGGCGGCCCCGCCCGCCAGCGACCGCATCCGCCCGGGCCGCGGGGTGAGGTCGGCCAGCCGGGCGGCGGACTCGTACTCGCGGCAGGCCTCGCGCGTCGCCCCGACATCCTCGAGCGCGCGAGCCCACTGGTAGTGCAGCTCGGCACGCGCTGCATCGACGCCGGCGTCGACTCCGAACGGGATCCCCGCCAGAAGCGCGCGGCACTCCGCGACAGCGGGCATCGCCTCACGAGCCAGCCCTGCCCGCCGGAGCTCCACGATCCTCGCGGTCAGCTCGACCGGCCCGACCGGCTCCCTCCACTTCCGAGCGACCGGACCCCACTGGCTGCGCAGGAAGTCCCTGGAGCGTATCCATCGCGGACGCTCATCCAGAACGCTCTCCGGGAGCCGCTCGAGAATCTCGAGAAGCTCCCGGCCTCGCTGATGCACGTCCTGGAACCACCGCTTCTCCAGAAGATCGACCACGACCCCCCATTGGTGCTCTCTCACGGCGGCGGACATGATCACGAAGCCGTCGTCACCTCGCATCGGGCTCGTACTCCGCATCCCCTCGGGGACAGCTCCTCGGTCGCTCTCCTCGCCCGCCCACAGCTCCTCGGTCACGCTCTGACCGCCGACGGAACCCGAAGACGCCTCGGAGGTGATCACCAGCGAGGTCCTCGCGTCGGTTCCCATCAGAACCGTCGCCGGTGCGATCTTCAGGAGCGCCTGAACCGGCGAGGCAGTCGCCATCGGCGCTGCGACAGGCGAGGCGATCACCGGCGCCGTCCTCGTGGCGCCGGCGGCTCCGGTACGTCGGTGGACCCCGGTGAAGGTCTCGTCGCCCTTCAGGGGAGGAAGTGGTTCGGTCATGACAGAGCTTTCATGTCGTCGGCCGGTCCGAACCACCTGATACCGCACGGGCGTATCCGAGAGATCCGGGACCGAATCGAGAGAACTCGATCAGCGAGGCGTTCTCGCCCCGGCCAACACTGCGGGTTCTGATGAACCCGCGTCGCAGCGGCTTTCGCTCAGGCGAACGTGGGCGCCGAACTCATCGCATCGACTCGACGACCACGGCCACGAAGCACGTGCTTCCTCGCGTCATCGCACTCGGACGCTCACACCGGATCGAGCACGAGCAGTGCCGCGTAGTCCGTCATCGGGATGCGCACCCGGAGCGCTGCGCCGCGACCGGAGAACTGCAGGTCGAGATCTCCGGAGTAGCCGACCACCCGCTCGCGCAACCGTTGGAGGCCTCGCAACGGCTGCCGGGCCTCCTGCGGTCCGACCCCGTCATCGCGGAACACCACGCACAGCACCGGACCCTCTTCGAACCCGATCTCGAGCTCGACGTGGTCCGCCCTCCCGTGCTTCAGCGCGTTGGACAGCGCCTCCTGCACGATCTCGACGATCAGCACTCGCAGAGAGATCTCGAGGCGGGGATTGTCGAGTCTCTCGAGGCGTTCGAACCGCTCGTCGATCGAGACCTCGAAGCTGATGCTGGAGGGCAAGCGGCTCAGCAGCAGACGGATGGCCTGCGGCGCACCGAGCTCGATCGCGGTCGGCCGGAGCGATTCGCTCGCGGCGCGCACATCGCGCTCGCGCAGCACGAGCAACTCCTGAAGCACGATCGCGAGTTCGTCGTGAGCGTGTGCGGCGGTCGCACCCAGCTGATCGAGATCTCGCTGGACGTCCCGCACGCGGCGCTCGACCAGGATGACGGACTGCTGCAAGGAACCGTGCAGACGCTGCGCCACCTCGGCTCTGACCTCGAGCTCTCGACGGGTGATGCGCTCCAGTGCCTCCGCCGCATTCGACCGTGCCACCAACTCGGCCTGCTCCTGCAGGCGCGCGCGAACACCGAGATCGACCAGCATCAGTCCGGCACCTGCCAGGAGCACCAGCAGGATCGTGATGAACGCCTGCTTGAAGAGCAGGCTCACGAGGTCGCAGGGCTCGAAGGCGAACGTCAGCGGCGCCCGCGCGGCCACGAGGCTGGACAGGACCACCAGGAGTACCGAGAGCACCCGTCCGCGACGACTCATGAACACCGGATTGAACAGCAGGTACCCGGTCGTGATGAAGGCGACACTGACGGCATCTACCATGAGATCGGCCAGGACCCGAGCGTTCTGCGAACCCTCGTCGCTCGTGCTCCACGTCACCGCGACCCGCATGATGCTCATCCAGCACAGGGAGAACGCCTGACCGAGGACGAACCGCGTGCCGTCGATCGGCTTCCGTCCGTCGTCCTCGGGGCGCGGATTCCTGGACAGTCTCCGAGCGATCATCACCCGGTCCTCGACGTGTCGCGCAGGAACGCGAGCGTCGCGACGACCCGGGCGTTGAGAGTCGTCGCGGCCGAGATGCCCAGCGTCTCGTAGATGAGCTTCAGATGACCTTCGACGGATCGCACCGAGAGATGCAGCGACTCCGCGACGGACTGGTTCGACATCCCCTGCGCGACCAGGCGGAGGACCTCCATCTGCCGATCCGTGAGTCGTGCCAGTTCAGAGCCTCTCCGCGCGCGCGAGACGTCGATCAACTCCGGATCGAGCACGACCTGCCCTTGAGCCGTCGCCCACAGCGTTCTGATGAGCGTCTCCATGGTCAGTGAGGACGACTTGGACAGATAGCTCCACGAGCCGGCGACGTCGGCCGGCAGCCGGAGGACGAGATCCATCACGTCGTGCGCCGACAGCAGGAGGATCGCCAGGTTCGGATCCCGTCGTCGCAGCGCGACGCCGAGCGCGACGCCGTTGCCGTCGTTCAGCTCGACATCCAGGATCGCGATGTCGGCCGTGCCGGGGACGATCCTGGCTCTCGCCTCCGAGGAGCCGGCGACCGACACGACGACCGCAGTCGTCGGGTGAGCGCCGATGAGGGCCGTCAGCATGGACCGGTACAGCTCTTGATCCTCGACGACCGCCACTCGGAGCGGTTTCACCACGTCCGTCTCACAGCGATCATGCGCACGACCATAGCCGGGGCCGAGCGGTGACACGGGTCTCGAGTCCCGCTGCACACGTGCTACCACGTGTTCTGATCCGGGTTCTCTCGTGATTCGGCGTGCTCAGGCCGCGCCCCGCACCATCACGCTTGCGGTCGTCCGCAGTTCTGCTTCCCGCCCCGACATCCCTCTGCCAGGGTCCCTCCTGTTCGTGTCCTGATCCACGGCTGCTCGAACCGAGTCAGCCCTTCTCGCGACAGGAAAGAGGGCGCAGTCCATGCACTTGTTCGAGATCGGAGACGGTCGCTGGGCGGCGCGCGACACGCCGTCCGCTGCCGCGCGCGGCTTCGTCGTGCAGGTCGACGACGCCGACACCCCGTACTTCACCGCTCACGCCTTCCACATCGTCCGGTCACTGGGGGAGCATCTCGGCGATCACGCGAGTCGTGAGGATGCTCTCGCCGCGATCGTCCGCCACGCCGCCCGCACGTCGCACGTCGCGCGCTCGGAGCCCTCGCCCTCTCGAATCGTCGAGCACCGCGGACACCGGCATTGAGCGGTCGAACGGTCGAGGAGCGACGAGCCCGCCCGGCACCGACCCGGTCGCGCCTCCGACGAGGGCACGGACCGGGAGTCCCTGCGGCGAGGCGGAACATCCGAGAACGAGGAGTTCAGCACACGAGAACCCCGGCACTGCGGTAGTATGTCAGGACATTATTACTGCACCAGAAGGAGCCGAACCGTGCCTCTCGTCCGCATCGACATCACCCGTGGCCGCAGCCGCGAGGGCGTCCGCGCCGTCGCCGACGCGATCCACACCGCCATCGTCGAGACCTACGGCATTCCGCCGCGGGACCGGTTCCAGATCCTCACGCAGCACGAGCCCGGCGAGATCATCGCCGAGGACGCCGGGCTCGGATTCGAGCGCGAGGCCGACGATGTGGTCGTCGTGCACGTGTTCACCCAGCGCGGCCGCTCCGACGAGATCAAGCAGCAGCTCTACTCGCGCATCGCCGAGCGCCTCGCCGAGGTCGGCGTCGCGGGCAGCAGCGTCTTCATCGGGTACGTCGAGAACGGCCCGCAGGACTGGTCCTTCGGCTTCGGGACCGCGCAGTACCTGACCGGCGAGCTCGCGGTGCCGCGCCCGGTCCCCGCCTCCGCGTAGGCCCTGTGCCCGCGAACCCGGTCGAGCGCGGCTCCGCGCTGACCGCGTGGGGGCAGGTGCTGCGCGACCTGCGGCGCCGCCTCGACTCCGGCGAGCTGACTCCCGGGGCGAGGCTGCCCGCGGAGTCGCTGCTCGCCGAGCAGTACGGGGCGAGCCGCGTC
>NZ_JAMRYM010000114.1:0-9198 GCF_023743255.1 Rathayibacter rubneri
TCCCCGGCACTCCCCGTAACACCTGGACACAGAGCCCGCCGCGTCGTGCCCGGCGGCTACCGTCGCTCCCGTGCCGCCGGGCACGACGCGGCGGGCTCTGTGTCCAGGTGTTACGGGGAGTGCCGGGGAGTCCGGGCGGCTGGGGAGGAGACCGGCGACGGGGAATGCCTGACGACGCTCGGTGTTGGCACAGGGGATGACTTCGACGCACCCGTCCCCCGCCCAGTCCACTCCCGCCGACTCCGACCGCCGCGCCCTCGTGGTCGGCGCGACCGGCATCGGCGGCTCCGCCCTCGTCGATCTGCTCACCGAGCAGGGCGTGCCCGTCACCGCTCTCTCGCGCCGCCCGATCGCCGAGCGCCCCGGCGTCCGCCCGCTCGCGGCCGACCTCCGCTCGGCTGACGACCTCGCCCGGGTGCTCGCCGACGAGCGGCCGACGCACGTCTACTTCACCGCCTGGTCCCGCCAGGCGACGGAGGAGGAGAACATCGCCGTCAACGCCGGCATGGTCCGCGACCTCCTCGCCGCGCTGGCGCACGCTCCGCTCGAGCACGTCGCCCTGGTCACCGGGCTCAAGCACTACCTCGGCCCGTTCGAGGCGTACGGCCAGGGCGCCATGCCCGACACCCCCTTCCACGAGGAGGAGGAGCGGCTGGACGCCCCGAACTTCTACTACGCCCAGGAGGACGAGCTCTTCGCCGCCGCCGAGCGAGCGGGCTTCACCTGGTCGGTGCACCGCTCGCACACGGTGATCGGCCACGCGGTCGGCAACGCCATGAACATGGGCCTGACCCTCGCGGTCTACGCCTCGATCCAGCGGGAGCTCGGCCGGCCCTTCGTGTTCCCGGGCTCGCTCACCCAGTGGAACGGCCTCACCGACATGACGGACGCCACCGTGCTCGCCGCGCAGATGGTCTGGGCCTCGATGTCCGAGGCCGGCCGCGACGAGGCCTTCAACGTGGTCAACGGCGACGTCTTCCGCTGGCGCTGGATGTGGACGCGCCTCGCCGAGCACTTCGGCGTCGAGCCGGTGGGCCCGGGGGAGGAGCCGCAGCCGCTCGAGCAGCAGATGGCCGGCGCGGAGCCCGTCTGGCAGCGCCTGGTCGAGCGGCACGGCCTGATCGAGCCCGACCTCGGCCGCGTCGCCTCCTGGTGGCACACCGACGCCGACCTCGGCCGCGAGATCGAGGTCGTGACCGACATCAGCAAGTCCCGCCTCGCCGGATTCACGCTGCACCACCGCACCGTCGACTCCTTCACGGAGCTGTTCGACCGGTACCGCGCGGAGAAGCTGATCCCGTAGACGGCCTCTGCTGATCGAGTAGCCCGCGCAGCGGGCGTGCTCTGCTGATCGAGCAGCCCGCGCAGCGGGCGTATCGAGATCCCCCACAGCAAGCCCCCCGAACACCCTCCCCGTCCTCCCGACCGTCGCCGTCCCGTCGCCTCCCCGTCACCCCGATGACACCGGCCGCACCTAGCGTCACGGCATGGCGGCGGCGGTGAGCGGAGCATGATCGAGCGGGTCGACCCGTTCATCGGCACGGAGGCGACGGCGCTCGCCGAGCCCACCGGTCTCGCCGCGACCTGGTGGTCGCCGAAGCCGCAGATCGGCAACACGCATCCCGGAGCGACGTACCCGCTCGGCATGGTCTCGGCCTGCTCCTACTCGGGCGCCTACCCGACCGGCTACGGGCGGTACGATCTGGCGCTCGAGGGCGTGCCCCCGCTCATCCGCGAGGGCATCGAGGCCTCGGGCTTCACGCACTTCCAGCAGTCGGGCACCGGGGCGATCCGGAAGTACTACAACTACCTCCGCGTCACGCCCATGATCGAGCCGCTCGACGAGCTCGGCCGCAGCTGGGACGTCGTCGACGAGGTCGCCGAGCCCGGCTACTACGCGGCGACCCTCTCCTCCGGAGTCCGGGCCGAGCTGACCGTGGGCCCCGCCTCGGCCGTGCACCGCTACACGTTCCCGCGCCACCGCAGCGCCCGCGTCGTCGTCGACCTCTCGCTCGGCGGCCTCGCGATCCCGAGCGGAGCGACCGTGCCGCTGCGCGCGCAGCTGCGGTCGATCTCGCCCGGCGTCGCGAGCGGCGAGGTCGTGATGGAGGGTGCGCCCCTCGCCGTGCACCTCGAGTGCGACGCGCTGCACTGGCGCCAGATGCTCTGGTACGACCGCCGGCTCATGCCGGGCGGCACCCGGCTCGACTTCGACCACATCCGCCCCACCACCCTCCGCCCGTTCGGCCTGATGTGGGCGGGACCCAGCGAGCCCGGCACGACGGTGGAGCTCCGGATGGGCTTCTCGCTCCGCGGGACCGAGCGCGCCCGCGAGAACCTGCACCGCGACGTGCCGCCCACCGGCACCGGCTTCGACCAGCGCCGCGACCGCACCCGCAAGACGTGGCGCAAGCAGCTGCGCCGGATCGCCGTCGACACCCCGTCGACCGATCGCGAGACCGTCTTCTCGACGGCGCTCTACCACTCGCTGATCAAGCCGTGCCTCGCGCCCTCCGAGAGCCCGTTCTGGCCGACCGACGGCCCCTTCGTCTTCGACATCAGCACCATGTGGGACATCTACCGCACCCAGCTGCCGCTGCTCACGGCCCTGGTCCCGGAGCGCGCGGTCGAGATCGGAGCGGCGCTGCTCACCATCTGCGAGGAGGAGGGCAACTTCCCGATCGGCTACCGGATGGCCAAGGGCAGCGACCGCTTCTCGCGGCAGGGCAGCGCCCTCGCGCACACCTTCCTCGCCGACCTCTGCCGGCTGGGCCTGCCCGGCATCGACTGGGACGCGGCGCTCGTGCACATGGCGGAGGACCTCAAGCGCACCTACGGCGAGGAGTTCCTCGCGGCCGGCGAGGCGCATCCGATCAGCCACACCCTCGACCTGGCCCACGGCTACTGGTGCACGGCCGTCGTGGCGCGCCACGTCGGCGACCGGGTGCTCGCGGAGCAGCTCGAGGAGCGCGCCGCGCAGTGGGTGAACGCCTTCGACCTGCGCACCGGGCTGCTCAAGGACTCGACCTACTACGAGGGCACGCGCCACAACTACTCCTTCCGTCTGCTGCACGACATGGCGGGCCGCATCGCGCTGAGCGGAGGCGACGACGCGTTCGTCGCGCAGCTGGACGAGTTCTTCGGCTACGGCGCCGAGCCGGTGACGCAGCCCGGGCTGCGCCCCGATCGCGCCGAGATGGCGGAGGGAGCCGCGCTCGGGCGCTTCGAGGGCCTCAACAACGAGCCCGACATGGAGGCTCCCTGGGCCTACCACTACGCCGGCCGCCCCGACCGCACCGCCGAGATCGTGCACGGCGTGCTGCACCAGCGCTTCGGCACCGGCCGCGGCGGGCTGCCCGGCAACGACGACTCCGGCGGACTGAGCTCCTGGTACGTCTGGGCGAGCCTGGGCCTGTTCCCGGTCGCCGGTCAGGGACTCGTCCTGGTGAACGCACCGGCGTTCTCCCGGGTCTCGGTCGCCGTCGGCGCAGCCGACCTCGAGATCCGCACCACCGGCTTCATCGAGCCCGTGCCCGGCGGAGCGGTTCAGTACGTGCAGTCGGCCGAGTTCAACGGCGCCCCCCTCGTGTCGAGCGCGATCAGCGCGGCCGAGCTGCACCGCGGCGGCGAGCTCACCCTGCACCTCGGACCCGAGCCGTCGGAGTGGGCGACCGCCCCGGAGCACCGGCCGCCGTCGCATCCCGCGCGGCCCGCCGCCACGACCACCAGCACCACCCAGCCCTAGGAGGAGACCATGGACCAGAGCACTCACGCGAGCACCGTGCAGAATCGGCTCGTGATCGTCGTCCGGGCCGATCCGGTGATCTGCGGGCACTCCGTCGAGGCCCGCAATCTCGCCGAGACAGCGCTCGAGCGCGGCTTCGACGAGGTCCGCATCGTCACCTGGCCGATCGAGCGCCTCGAAGCGGCGGGTCTGCCGCTGAAGCCGCTGGACGCGGTCCTGCCCTACAGCGAGGGCATCATCGTGGAGCGCCCGGCGCCCGTCGGCGACTACAAGGTGCCGGACGGCCGCTACCTCGCCGGCATGATCGGCCGCCTCGTCGAGCTGTTCACCGACGGGGTGCCGACGGTTTGCCTGTCGCTCTACCTCAGCCCGCACACGATCGCCGTGGCCGACGCCCTCCGCGCCGCCTGGAGCACTGGGCTGCCCGTGAACGTCACCACCGTCGCCGAGGCGGTCGGCTCCGACGTCACCAACGTGGTCCGCCGGGCCGTGGAGGAGGGGCGTCTGGGCGCCGCCGCCCACATCTTCGCCTCGTACCTCTCGCAGGACCACTGCGTCGCCGTCTCCGAGTACACCCGCGACCTCGTCGTCGAGGAGGCGGAGCGGATCGACGCGGCGCACGGCACCCGCTTCGCCGAGCAGTGCCGGGCCCGCATCGGGATCTCGTACCCGGCGATCGACTCCGACGCCTACTCCGACCTCGATCCGGTCGCCCTCGACGACCTGATCCGGGCGCGCGGGCTCCGCCGGGACGGCTACGTGCTCTTCCTCTCGCGCCTCACCGAGGCCAAGGGCGTCGAGGACCTCATCGCCGGCTACGAGCGCAGCCGCGTCCACGAGCAGCACGAGCTCGTCATCGCGGGACGCGGCCCTCAGGAGGCGGAGCTGCGCCGGATCGCGGCCGCCTCGCCGCTCGCGCACCGCATCCGGTTCCTCGACGACGTCGGAGACGCCGAGAAGCCCTACCTGATGGCCGGCTGCTCCGCGTTCGTGCTGCCGAGCAAGCCCCGGCCCGAGTTCGTCGAGACCTTCGGCATCGCGCTCGCCGAGAAGATGCTCGCCGGGGGCGGTCCCGTCATCACGACCCTCACCGGCGGCATCGGCGAGGCGATCGGCGAGCACGCCTTCGTCGTCCCGGTGGAGGATCCGGACGCGATCGCGTCGCTCCTGGACCACGCGATCCTCGAGCTCGACGACTCCGAGCGCGCCCGACTGGCCGTCGCAGCCCGCGAGTACGCGTTGCGGTTCGACCGCCGCGCGGTGTTCGACCGCCTGTTCGCGCGACTCGGGCGGTCGGTCCGTCCCGAGCCGGCGCTCGAGGCGTGACGCCCGCCCGCAGGAGCGCGAGAACCTAGGCGCTGCGGCGGCCCGCTCTCCGCTGGCGGGGCTCCTGCTCGTCGGCGGGGAGCGCGAGCCTGTAGCGCACGAAGCGGAGGGTGAAGCTGCGGCGCTCGGAGCCCTCGAGGCGCTCCGCGAGGACCCGGATGCCGAGCACGGCGACGACGCGCCACTGCTCGAGGCCGCCGGTCACGACGGCGGTGAAGACGGCTCCGGGGAGGACCTCGGCGTGGGCGGCGCCGAGAACGCCGGAGTCGTCACCCGTCGCTCGGACGCCGCCGTCGGCTCGTCCGCCCACGCCGTCGGAGGGGTCGAGCGGCTCGACGCGCTCCTCGCTGCAGGGTGAGATCTCGATGGTCATTGTCGCCGGCTCCTGGGGGTGGCGGACCTGTCCGCGGCGCTTCGGGTGCGCCTCGCACCCGACCGCCGGTCGCGGGCAGGGGGACCCGGCGACCAGCGGTCGGTCATGCGTGCGGCTCGAGGGCGAGCCCGCCGGAACGCCCTCCGCACCGCCCTCGCAGTGTAGGGGGCGTGTCTGTGTTCTGGCGCGGAATGTCAACCACTTGCGGGGTGGGCCCGCAGTCCGATGATCGTCGGCCCCGAACGCACCGAAGGCCCGTCCCGGAGGGGAGCGGGCCTTCGAAGGAGGTCCTGCGGATCGGGTGCTCGATCGGGAGCCCGTCGATCCGGGAGCCGGGAGAGGTCAGGCGGCGGGCTCGGCCCGACGCAGCGGCACGGCCGCGTGCGACACCGGCTCGGGGACGATGCGCAGTCCCGCTCCGCTGTTCGCCCGCTCCATGAGCGCCTCGACCCACTCGGGATTGATCGTGGGCTGGCGGCTGCCCTTGAACTCGAACTGGATCGGGATGGTCGGGTGCATCCACACGCCGCGGCGGCCCGTGCCGGCCTGGGGGGAGGCGTCCAGGGTCAGCAGGAAGCGCTCGTCGCGGCGGAACTTGTTGATGATGACGATCTGGAGATGGGCGAGGGCGCGGTCCTCGACCTCGATCGAGGCGGGAGGGGTGCCGTACAGGATGTTGCCCATGATCTTCTCCGATCAGACGAGTGGATGCGGTCCGATCAGCATATCGCTAGACAGACTCCCTACTAGTCAAGCTAGTTACTTCTACTCGGGGGATTGACCCTCGGCGCGCCCCGCACTACGCGCGCCGACGAGGGAGCGGAGTACGCCGGCCCTTGCCCCTGGGCCATCGCCACGGTATCCGCCGCAGATGAACGGAGGGCGAAAGGGGGCGACGGAGTCGCCGGAGACCTTGAGGGGCCGCGCGTCAGGCGCGGCGGCGCTCCGGAGCGCTCTCGAGGAGCTCGTCCGCGAAGGCCTGGTCGGCGAAGGCGATGTCGGCGGTCTCGGCCGGGTTCTCGACGATGTCGCGCATCGTCGAGAGGAAGCGGATCACGGTGCGGGCCTCGACGGGGTCGAGCTGTTCGGCCGCCTCGAGCATGCGGCGGTGCATCTCGTCGAGGGTCTCGCGCACCTCGCGGTGGGAGGTCGGGGTGGCGACGATGCGGATGGCGCGGCGGTCGCTCGGGTGCGGCTGGCGCACGACGTGCCCGCTCTTCACGAGGCGGTCGATCAGGACCGTGGTGGAGGCGGAGGAGATGCCGAGGTAGGCCGCGAGGTCCTTCGGGCTGACGTGCTGGCCCGTCTGCTGGCGGCGCATGAGGAACTGGACGGCGAGGAGGTCGTTCTCGCCCATGCCCATCGACCCGCGCGTGCGTCGGCGCATCGCGGTCTCGGCCGTGCGGAACGCCCTCATCGCGGCCAGGACCTCGACCGCACCGGGCTCGCTCGACTCTCCCGGGAACCAGAAGGCCCCGGGTCGAGTGGTCGCGACGTCATCCATGCAGGACAGTCTAGACAGTCATGTAGCAAGAACATCTAGTGATGCCAAACCCCGCCCCACCGGCTTGTGCGGCCGCCCTCCCTCCGATAGAACTCTCGTAGCTAGTTAGACGAGCTAGCGATTTCGGGAGAGGCGGTGCGGCGTGATCGACGAGCTCGACCTCCTCCCCGCCGGGACCTCCGTCGATCCGGTCCTCGGTGCGACCCTGTCCGGCCGCTACCTCGTCCTCGAGCGCATCGGCGAGGGAGGCAGTGCGGGCGTCTACCGGGCCCGCGATCTGCGCCTCGCCCGGCCCGTCGCGGTGAAGGTGCACCGCACGGTCGCCGACACCCCGAACGAGCGCGCCCGCCGCGAGCGCGAGATCCGCATGCTCATCGACTCCCGTCACTCCAGCGTCGTCGAGATCCTCGACCAGGGCGGGATCGCGCAGGAGGAGGGGGAGCTGTCGTACCTCGTCCTGGAGTACTTCGATCCCGCAGACCCGGCCGCCGACTGGTTCTCGTCGCGGGACGAGCGGATGATCGCCGAGGTCGGCGCTCAGGTCGCCGACGCGCTCGCCCACCTGCACGCCCGCGACGTTCTGCACCGCGACGTGAAGCCCGAGAACGTGCTCGTGCGTTCGCGTCCCGTGCCGGCCGGCTCCTCCCTCAACGAGGCCAAGCTCAGCGACTTCGGCATCGCGCGCTCCATCGACGACGCGCGCCTCACCCGTCCGGACCTGCTCGTGGGCACCGCCGGGTACCTCAGCCCGGAGAGCGTCGGCGCCGGGCCCGTCGGACCCTCCTCCGACGTCTACTCGCTCGGCCTGGTGCTGCTCGAGGCCCTGACGGGGAAGCGGGCCTACGAGGGCACGACGCTCGAGATCTCCCTGCAGCGGATGCACCACGCCCCGGTCCTGCCCGCCGAGCTCCCCGAGCGCTGGCGCCCTCTGCTCGCGGCGATGACCGCGCTCGACCCGGCGGACCGCCCCTCGGCGGCGGTGGTGGCGGAGCGGCTCTGGAGCGGTCTCCAGGGCGTCGCTCCGATCGCACCCGCGCGGATGCGGCTCCACGGGCTGCTCGCGACCGTCGCGACGCTGGCGGTCGGCGCGCTCTCGGCGCTGTCGCTCGCAGGCGTCCTCGACTGAGCGCCCGAGCCGCAGCGACGGAGCGCCCGCGGCGCAGCGACTCAGGGCTTCCGGAGCAGCGGTGTCGTAGTCTCCCGCTCATGAGCCCCCGTCGACTCTTCCGTGTCCTGTCCGTCGTCGAGGCGGTGACCTGGACCCTCCTGATCGCCGGCATGCTGCTGAAGTACGCCGTCGGAGTCGGCGACTGGCCGGTCAGCGTCGCCGGCCCGATCCACGGCTTCGCCTTCCTCGCGTACGGGGCGGCGGCGCTCGTCCTCTCGGTCAACCAGCGCTGGTCGATCGGAGCGACGGTGCTCGCGCTCGCCAGCGTGGTGATCCCGTACGCGACGATCCCGCTCGAGCGCGGCTTCGAGCGCCACGGTCTGCTCGAGGGCGACTGGCGCCGCGACGCCGGCGACGATCCGCGCGATCACCGCCTCACGAGCCGGCTGCTCCGCTGGGCTCTCGTGCGCCCGGTGCTCGCGGGTGCGCTGGTGCTCGCGGCCGTCGCCGCGGTGTTCACGGCGCTGCTGATCGTCGGGCCTCCCGGCGGCGGCGAGGCGTAGGAGCGGCCGCCGTCAGACGGTCCGGCGCGAGACCGCGTCGATCAGGATCTCGGCGGCCCGTCGCGCGTGCAGGGCGGACTCGGGCGTGCCGGCGATCGCCGCGGTGGTCTGCGCGCCCTCGGCGAGGATCGCGAGCTGCGCGGCGAGCTCGGCGTCGCCTCCGATCTGCTCGGCCAGCTCGGCGAGGAAGCGCTGGAACACGGCCTTGTGCTCGCGTGCGAGCTCGGCGACGGCGGGGTTCGACGAGCCGAGCTCGCCGAAGGCGTTGATGAACCCGCAGCCGCGGAACGTGTCCTCCGAGAACCAGTCGAAGAGGAAGTCGTAGATCGCGAGGAGCTTCTCGCGGGCGCCCTCTACTCCGGTCACGCGGGCGGTCACCCCGGCGGTCCACCCGGCGTGACGGCCGTGCAGGACGGCGACGACGACGGCCTCCTTGCTGGGGAACTCGGAGTAGAGCCGCTTGAGCGAGACGCCCGCCGCGGTGCGCAGCTCGTCCATCCCGACCGACAGGATCCCGCGCGCGTAGTAGAGGCGGTCGGCGGCCGCCAGGATCGCCGCGCGGGGGCTGGGGGTGGGCAC
>NZ_JAMRYM010000115.1:0-9172 GCF_023743255.1 Rathayibacter rubneri
CGCTCCCCGAGTCCAGCACGTTTCCGGCGGTCATCCGCTCGGCGGTGCTCGGCCACGTCGGCCGCTCGCGCCTCGAGCACCGCCTCCCCCTCGTCCCCGGGAGCATCGACGAGCTCGACCTCCCACTCCCGCCAGCGCCGCTCGACTCCGGTGCGCTCGTCGCGGGCGATGACGAGGTCGTCGGCCACCTCGGCGAGCTGGCGCCCGTCGGCGGCGAGCACGCGGGTGATGCCCCGGGACGTCTCGAGCAGGGCGAGGGGCTCGAGGCGCGAGCGGCCGACGTGGCCGAGCACCGCCGAGCGGATGACCGCCGGAACCGTGCTGGACTCGGTGAGCGGCGCGTGGATCTCGGTGCGCCCCGCGGAGCCGGGCAGCTTGACGTGCCAGCCCTCGTCCGCGCCGCCCGCCCGGCGCCGCAGGGTGATGCGGCCGCGCGAGAGGGCGCGTCCCGAGGTGTCGAAGTACTCGGCGCGCAGAGCCACCGGGGCCTCGCGCTCCGTCGACGCCACCGGTCCGGCTCCCACGAGGTCCGGCAGCTCGGTGTCGGCGCCGACGTCGTACTTGCGCTCGATCTCGGTCTGCGTGTGCGAGGTGCGACCCCCGGTCGCGGCGGGCTTCTTCGACTTCTTCGCACTCGGCATGGTCCATTCTGCGCACGGCGGGCGCGTGCGGCGCACCCGGGGGCGCCCGGATGCCGCTCCGGCCTAGGCTGAGGGGATGACTGCGCCCGTCCCGCCCGTCGCCCGCCGCGTCCCCCTGGAGCGCCGTCACCACGGCGACACGGTGGTCGATCAGTACGAGTGGCTCCGCGAGAAGGAGGACCCCGAGGTCCTCGCCCATCTCGAGGCCGAGAACGCCTACACCGACGCGGTCCTCGAGCCGCTGGCGCCGCTGCGGGAGCGGCTCTTCGAGGAGATCCGCTCGCGCACGAAGGAGACCGATCTCTCGGTGCCCGTCCGCGAGGGCGCCTGGTGGTACTTCTCGCGCTCCTTCGAGGGCCGCCAGTACGCGGTGCACTGCCGTGCCCCGATCAGCGGACCCGACGACTGGACCCCGCCCGCCCTCGGCGAGGGCGGCGAGCTCCCCGGCGAGCAGATCGTCCTCGACGGCAACGCCGAGGCCCAGGGGCACGAGTTCTTCTCCCTGGGCAGCTTCGACATCAGCGCCGACGGACGCTACCTGCTCTTCGGCACCGACGTCGAGGGCGACGAGCGCTACACCCTCCGCATCCGCGACCTCGAGACCGGCGAGGACCTGCCCGACGTCGTCGAGCAGACGGGCGGCGGAGCGACGTTCGGCGCCGATGCCCGCCACGTCTTCTACCCGACCGTCGACGAGTCGTGGCGGCCGGACACGATCATGCGCCACGAGGTCGGCACCGACGCCGCCTCCGACGTGGTGGTCTTCACCGAACCCGACGAGCGCTACTGGATCGGCGTCGGCCTCACCCGCAGCCGCCGCTTCCTGGTCATCGAGATCGGCAGCAAGATCACCAGCGAATGCCTCCTGCTGGACGCGCAGGACCCCACGGGCGAGTTCCGCTCGGTGTGGCCGCGCCGTGAGGGCGTGGAGTACGAGGTCGACCACGCCGTGATCGACGGGCGCGACCGCCTCCTCATCGTGCACAACGACGCGGCGCTCGACTTCGAGATCGTCGAGGAGCCGGCGGACCTCTCGCTGAGCGCCGAGGAGCGCGCGCGTCAGCGGCGCGTCGTGGTGCCCCATCTCGCCGGTCGCCGCATCGAGGGCGTCGACGCCTTCGCCCGGCACGTGGTCGTCTCCTACCGGTCGGAGGGTGCGACGCGCCTGGGCCTGCTCCGGGAGGGCGACGGCGAGGCCTCGCTCGACGAGATCGTCTTCGACGAGCCGCTCTACGATGCGGGTCTCGCCGGTAATCCGGAGTGGGAGCAGACGTCGCTGCGACTGGCCTACACGTCGTTCGTCACTGCGTCGACCGTCCTCGCGCTGGACGTGGCGAGCGGCGAGCGCACGGTGCTCAAGCAGCAGCCCGTGCTCGGCGACTACGACCCCGAGCGCTACGTGCAGCGACGGGAGTGGGCGATCGCTCAGGACGGGACGCGGATTCCGCTCTCGCTGGTCTGGCGCCGCGACGCCGCCGATCCCGACGCCGCCCCGGCTCCGCTGATCCTCTACGGCTACGGCTCCTACGAGGCGAGCATCGATCCCGGCTTCTCTATCCCCCGGCTCTCCCTGCTCGACCGCGGAGTCGTCTTCGCGATCGCGCACGTGCGCGGCGGCGGCGAGATGGGCCGCTCCTGGTACGAGAACGGCAGGACGCTCACCAAGAAGGCGACGTTCACCGACTTCGTCGACTCCGCCCGGCACCTCGTCGAGGCCGGGTTCACGACTCCGGAGCGGCTCGTCGCCCAGGGCGGCTCGGCCGGCGGCCTGCTGGTGGGCGCCGTCGCGAATCTCGCTCCGGAGCTGTTCGCGGGCGTCCTGGCCCAGGTGCCGTTCGTCGACGCGCTCACCTCGATCCTCGATCCGTCGCTGCCGCTCACGGTCATCGAGTGGGACGAGTGGGGCGACCCGCTGCACGACGCCGAGGTCTACGCCTACATGAAGTCGTACTCGCCCTACGAGAACGTGCGGGACGGAGTGCGGTACCCGCGGATCCTCGCGACGACCAGCCTCAACGACACGCGGGTGCTCTACGTGGAGCCGGCGAAGTGGATCGCGCGGCTCCGCGAGGCCGGGGCGCCGGCGCTGCTCAAGATCGAGATGACGGCCGGGCACGGCGGGGGCAGCGGCCGCTACGAGCGCTGGCGCGAGGTGGCCTTCGAGTACGCCTGGATGCTGGACGTGCTCCGAGCGTCCTGAGCGTCCGGCTCCGGATCGGGCGGCCCCGCCGCAAGCCCCACCCGCGTGTCACCCCCGACGCGTAGGGTTCGGGGTGCCGACGAAGGGAAGAGCATGAGCGCAGGCCTGTCGATCGACCGGATCGCCGCATGGGTGGCGGATCAGCGGTGGTACGCGAGCAAGGGGCGGCGCCCCGAGCTCGAGGTCCGCGGCGCGTGGTCGCTGCACCCCGAGGGCGGTGAGGTGGTGGACCACCTCTTCATCGACCGGGCGGGGACGACTCCCGTGCTGTACCAGGTGCCGGTGTCCGTGCACCCGGCACCGGTCGCCGGCCTCGAGGACGCGCTCGTCTACTCCGACGGCGAGCGCTGGGTCTACGACGCCCCGCGCGACCCCTTCTTCGCCCGCGCCCTGCTCGGCATGATCGCCGACGGCGGCCGTTCCGCCGAGGACGGCGCCGAGGGCGGCGCCCGGGCCGAGGGGCACCGGCAGCCCGGCGCCGTGATCGGTGCGTTCGCGTCGTCGAAGGTGCTCAGCGGCGAGCAGTCGAACACCTCCGTCATCGTCTCGACCACGGCCGAGGACGGCTCCGCCGGCACCCCCGTGATCGTGAAGGTCTTCCGAGCGCTGCACCACGGCGACAACCCCGACGTGACGGTGCAGTCGGCGCTCAACGCGGCCGGCAGCGCGCTGGTTCCGCCCGTCATCGGCAACGTCACCGGCGAGTGGGACGACGAGGGCGAGCCGAGCGGGCGCGCCTTCGGGCACCTCGCGTTCGCGCAGGAGTTCCTCCCCGGCGTCCAGGACGCGTGGCGGGTCGCCCTCGAGGCGGTCGGCGCCGACTCCGACTTCACCGGTCCCGCCCGCGAACTGGGCTCGGCGACCGCCGCGGTGCACGCCACGCTCGCCGACGTCCTCGAGACGGAGGAGGCGACCCCCGAGGTCGTCGAGCGCATCGTCGCGACCATGCGCCGTCGCCTCCGGATCGCGTCGTCGGAGGTGCCGGTCATCGCCGAGGACTCCGAGGCGATCGACGCCGTCTTCCGCGCCGCCGCGGCCGCACCCTGGCCCCGGCTGCAGCGCATCCACGGCGACTACCACCTGGGGCAGGTGCTGCTGGTCCCCGGTCGCGGCTGGGTCCTCCTCGACTTCGAGGGCGAGCCCCTGCGTCCGATGAACGAGCGGCGGATGCCCGACGTGGCCCTGCGCGACGTCGCGGGCATGCTGCGCTCCTTCGACTACGCCGCCGGAGCGCACGAGCAGAGCTCCCCCGGCTCCAGTCGCGCCGAGTGGGCCGCGGCGAGCCGCGCCGCGTTCCTCGAGGGCTACTCCGAGCGCGCGGGCGACGCCGTCGAGGCGCACCGCGCCGTGCTCGACGCGTTCGAGCTCGACAAGGCCGTCTACGAGGCGATCTACGAGGCCCGCAACCGCCCCCAGTGGCTGTCGATCCCGGTCACCGCGGTGCAGCGGCTCGTCGGACGCTCGTAGGGTGCAGGTATGAGCGAACGCGACGAGAAGCACGACGAGAAGCCCCTGGACCCGCTGAGCGACTTCAGCATCCCGGGCGACACGGATCTGCACACCGACGGCGACGCCTCGGGCGCCGACGGCACCGAGGTCGCGGAGCCGGGCTCCTCAGGCGACGAGTAGGACCTCGGGAGGGGCGGCCGGATCAGCGGCGGCCCCTCCCGTCCCCGTTCCGAGACGGCCCGGGCGCCGAGCGCGTGCTGAACCGACGGGATCCGGCGCCGCTCACCGCGTCAGAGCCAGCCCCAGCGCTTGAACAGGCGGTGCAGGATCACGCTCGACGCGACCATCAGCCCCAGCGCGGCCGGGTAGCCCCACGCCACGTGCAGCTCCGGCATCACATCGAAGTTCATGCCGTAGACGCTCGAGATCATCGTCGGTGCGAAGAAGATGGCCGCCCAGGCCGAGATGCGCTTGACCTCGTCGTTCTGCTGGTTGCCCGCCTCCGCCAGCCGCTTCATGTCCTCGTTCTGCCGCTGGGCGACGAGGGTCGCGTTGACCGCGAGGATCTCGCGGAGCGTCGTCCGGAAGCCCTCGACGCGCTCGTCGACGACGGCGACGTGGTCCGCGACGTCGCGGAGGTAGCGGCGCAGCTCGACGTCCTCGCGGAACACCTCGAAGTCGGTGACCAGGCGCCCGAGCATGCCCGTGAGCGGCCGGGTGGCCCGCTGGAAGTCGAGCACCTCCTGGCTCAGCTCGTAGATGCGCCGCGACACCGCGGGGTCCCCCTCGAAGACCTGGGCCTCGATCTCGTCGATGTCGTTCTCGAGGCCGGCGACCACCGGCGAGTACTGGTCGACCACCGCGTCCAGGATCGCGTAGAGGACCGCGACAGGGCCCTTGCGCAGGAGCTCGGGATCGGCCTCCATCCGGCGCCGCACGAGGGAGAGGTCCGGCTTCTCGGAGTGCCGGACGGTCACGACGAAGTTCGGGCCGACGAAGAGGTGCAGCTCGCCGAAGTCGACCTCCTCGCGCTGATCGGCGTAGCTCGCGGCCCGCAGGACCACGAACATGTCGCTGCCGTAGCGTTCGAGCTTCGGGCGCTGATGGGCGCTGATCGCGTCCTCGATCGCGAGGGGGTGCATCGAGAACTCGTCCTCGAGCGCCGCGAGCTCGCCCTCGGTCGGACGGTAGAGCCCGATCCACGCCATGGCGTCCGGGAGCCGCTGCAGCGCGGCGAGCGCCTCCGGGATGCTGCCGGGCGAGACGATGCGCCGGCCGTCCTGGTAGATCGCGTTGTCGACGGTGCTGGTGCGCGGCGGAGCCTCGACGGGGCGCAGCCGCTCGATCGGGCTGGTGTCCTCCGCGGCCGCGCGCGTGCGCGATCCGAGACCGAGGGACGGGACGCGGGGAAGCTTCACGATCGACTCCTCTCGCCTTCGCCGACGACCCATTGTGCACCTCCCGGTGAACAGCGGGTGTCCGGAGCGGATCCGCCCCCGCACCGCCGGCCGGTCCTCGGGTGTCGGAGGCTCTCAGTAGCCTGGAGGAACCAGAAGGGGGCCACCCCGCACGCCAGGAGGGACGACGTCGGTGAAGCTGCTCCACACCTCCGACTGGCACATCGGCCGCACCTTCCACGGCCACTCGAGCGTGCCCGCGCTGCGTGAGGTGCTCGAGGCTCTCGTGGCCACGGTGCGCGAGGAGGCCGTCGACGTCGTGCTCGTGGCGGGCGACGTCTTCGACTCCGCGGTGCCGGCCGGCGAGCACTACGCCCTGCTCACCCGCACGCTCGAGGAGCTCCGCGGCGCCGGAGCCGAGGTCGTCCTGACCAGCGGCAACCACGACTCCCCCGCGCGTCTGGGCTTCCAGGCGGGGCTCCTGCGCGGATCCGGCGTCCACGTCCTCACCGACCCCGAGGCGTACGCCGAGCCCGTGGTGCTCCGCGACGCGGGAGGGCTCGAGGTCGGGGTCTACGGCATCCCCTATCTCGAGCCGGCTCTCTACCGCCACCGGCACCCCGAGGAGTCGCTCCGCCGGCACGAGGACGTCCTCGCCTTCGCGATGCGGCGGATCCGCGCCTCGGCCGAGGCCGCCGGGCGGCACTGGGTCGTCCTCTCGCACTGCTTCGCCGTCGGCGCGCCCGCCGGCACCGTCGAGCGCGACATCACCGCCGGGGGCATCGACTACGTCTCGGTCGACCACTTCGCCGATGCCGACTACGCCGCCCTCGGGCACGTCCACGGCCGGGCCGAGCTGCTGCCGAACGTCCGCTACTCCGGTGCGCCCCTGCACTACTCCTTCGGCGAGGCGGCGAAGCCCCGCGGCGGCTGGATCGTGGAGCTCGGCGCCGACGGGCTGGAGGACGTCCGCTGGTCACCGCTGCCCGTGCCCCGCAGGCTCAGCGTGATCGAGGGGCGGCTCGACGAGCTGCTGGCCGATCCCTCGCTCGCGCAGAAGGAGCCGGACTGGGTCTCGGCCGTGCTGACCGACGAGGTGCGCCCCCTCGACGCGATGGCGCGTCTGCAGTCCCGGTTCCCCGGCTGCGTGGCCCTGGAGCATCGGCCGCCGAGCGCACCGGCCGCCGAGCCGACCGCCTACGCCGAGCGGATCCGCGGGCGCAGCGACGTCGAGATCGTCGACGACTTCCTCGCCCACGTGCGGGGACGCGGTGCCTCCGACGCCGAGCGCGGGATCGTCCTCGACGCCCTCGCGGCGGTCGACGCCGAGGCTCTGCGGTGAGGATCAGGCGCCTCGCCTTCGCCGGACTGGGACCGTTCCGCGACCCTCAGGAGATCGACTTCGACCGACTCGAGGACGTCGGCATCTACCTCATCGCGGGCCGCACCGGTGCGGGCAAGTCGACGATCCTCGACGCGATCAGCTTCGCCCTCTACGGCTCCGTGCCCCGCTTCGACGGCACCTCGGCGCGGCTCCGGAGCGATCACAGCGCGCCCGAGGACGAGACGTTCGCCGAGCTCGACTTCGAGGCCGCGGGCCGGCTCTACCGGATCCGGCGCTCGCCCGAGTACGAGCGCCCGGCCAAGCGCGGGGGCGGCACCACCCGTCAGGCGGCGAAGGTCTCGCTCCTGGAGTGCGTGGGCGGCTCCTGGAGCGGCGTGTCCTCCAGTGCGAAGGAGACGGGGGTCGAGATCGGCCGCATCGTCGGGCTGACCAAGGACCAGTTCCTGCAGGTGATCCTGCTGGCCCAGAACCGCTTCCACGAGTTCCTCCTCGCCAAGAACGACGAGCGGCAGAAGCTGCTGCGCACGCTCTTCGCCACCGAGCGCTACGAGCTGCTCCGACGTCGCCTGCTCGATCAGCGGCAGGAGAGCGCCGCCGCCCTCGAGGAGGAGCGCGCCGCGGTCGCCGCCCTCGCCGACGAGGCGCGCCGGCTCGGCGAGGACGACGAGGGCGACGCCGTCGACTCCGCGTGGTTCGCCGGACTCGTCCGCGCTCTCGCACCCCGCCTCGCCGAGGCGCGCACCGACGTCGACGGCGCCGACGAGGCGCACGTCGCCGCGCGCGCCGAGCTCGAGGCCGCCTCGATCCTCCGCCGTGCGCAGGAGCGCCGCTCGAGGGCGCTGCGCGAGAGCGAGGAGCTGGCGGTCGCCGAGGCCGTCGTCGTCGCGCAGCGCGAACGCGTGGAGCTCGCGCGACGCGCCGACGGCGTGCTGCCGGTGCTGCGATCGGCGGCCACGGCCCGCGCCGCGGCCGAGACCGCGACTGCTGATCGCGATCGTGCGGCGGAGCGGTTCCGCGCCGTCCTCGCCGGTCCCGCCGACCGTGCGGCGGCCGCCGAGCAGTCCGAAGCACTCGGACGGCGGCTGGGATCGCTCGCCGACGCCCTCGCCGAGGAGCGGCGGATCCCCGACGCCGAGACGGAGTCGGAGCGGGCCGAGCGCGCCCGCGGCCGCGCTCTCACCGACCTCGAGCAGATCGACGGCGAGCTGCAGGAGCTCCCGCTGCGGCTCGACGCGATCGGCGCCGAGGAGGAGTCGCTGAGTCCCGAGGCGGCCACGGCGTCCTCCCGCGCCGACGAGCTCGCCGCGCTCGAGCGCCGGATCGCCGCCGCCGCCGAGCGCGAGGGCGCCGCGTCGGCCCTCGCGTCGCTCCGCTCGGCGTACGCCGAGGCCGGTCGTCGGCACGGCCTGCTCGCCGCCGAGCACTCCGCGCTCGTGACGCGCCGGTTCGCCGGCTTCGCCGGGGAGCTCGCCGCCGCACTCGTCCCCGGCGAGTCCTGTCCCGTCTGCGGCTCGCACGACCACCCGCGACCGGCCGAGCACGGCGAGGTCGTCCCCGTGCGCACCGAGGACCTCGAACGCGCTCGCTCGGCGGTCGAGGCGGCCGCTCGGGCGATGGACCTGGCACGCGACCGCGAGGGCTCGGCGGCGCTCGCACTCGCCGCGCTCGAGGAGCGGGCCGGCACCGTTACCGCCGAGGCGCTCGACCTCGCCCGGATCGAGGCGGTCGAGCGCCTCGCCGCCGCCCGCGCCGCCGCGTCGCGCTGCGAGGTCCTGCGCAGCGAGCGCAGCACCGTGCGCCGCCGCCTCGACGAACTGACCGCACTCCGCGAGAGCGCCCGCACCGAGAACGAGCGGCGGACCCGCGAGGCGACGATCGCCGCGGAGGCGCTGCGCACCCTCCTCGAGAGGGTCCGGGCGCAGCGCGACGGAGCCGACAGCATCGCCGCCCGCGTGGCCGAGCTCACCGACCGGCGCCGCGTCGCGGACGCCCTCGTGGCCGCGGAGGACCTCGTGCTCTCGCGCCGTCGCGCGGCGGACGAGGCGGAGGAGCACCTCGAGTCGGTGCTCGCCGAGCGCGGCTTCGCCGACGCGGCCGCGGTGCAGGACGCGTCCCTCACCCCCGGGGAGCGCGCCGGGGC
>NZ_JAMRYM010000116.1:0-8691 GCF_023743255.1 Rathayibacter rubneri
TTCCCGCGCCGCCTCTTCTTCCCCGCGATCCCGCCGTCCCCCGGAGGACCGATGCCGTCCCGCTCCACCCGCACCACCGGGATCGTCCTCGCGATCGTCGGCCTCGTAGCCGTCGTCGTCGCGATCGTCCTGCTCGTCCGTCCGGGCGGGGGAGCGGCGGCGCCCGGTGGGTCCGCCGGCACGAGCCCGTCCACCGGCGAGTCCGCGCCCGCATCGCAGGGCGGCCCGGCGTCGGCCGGACCCGCCCCGAGCGGGGACGCTTCCGTCGATCCGTCCGCCGACCCGTCCGCCGCTCCGGCCCCCGATGCCTCCGCGCCCGCCGGAGCCGCTCCCGATGCCCCCGCCGTCCCCGCTGCAGCGCCCGCGGTCGACGCCTTCTCGGCGTCGCCCTCGACCGTGTCGTGCGCGGGCGACCGCACGGCCGTCCGCCCCGTGTCGCTCTCGTGGTCGACCAGCGGAGGCGCGGCCGCCCGCCTCGCGACCGGCACGACCGATGTCCGCGCGGGCGACCCGGTCGAGCTCTCCGCGTCCGGCTACGGGCTCACCGTGGCCTGCCGCGACTCCGAGACCCTCGTCGCCCTCACCGTCGAGGGGGCCGACGGCTCCACCGCCCAGCGCACCCTCGTCGTCACCGCCGAGGACTGAGCACCCGTTCCATGCGCCCCGCACGGCAGAATGGAGCGCGATGACCTCCACACCGCCTCCGCTCGGCCTCCTCCTCGACGTCGACGGCCCCATCGCCAGCCCGATCAGCCGCACGATCGCCATCCCCGCGATCGCCGACGACCTCGTGCGCCTGGCGAACGCGGGCATCCCCATCGTCTTCAACACCGGCCGCTCGGACGCGTTCCTGCGCGAACGGGTGCTGCCGTCGCTGCTCGAGCGCGGGGTCTCGCCCGAGGCGCGCATCGTCTGCGTCTGCGAGAAGGGCGCCGTGTGGTTCACGGTCGACTACCGCGGCACGTCCGAGCCGATAGTCGACGAGTCCCTCGCGATCCCCGAGCCGGTCGCCCGCGACCTCGAGCGCATGATCCGCTCCGACTACGACGACCTGGTGTTCTTCGACGAGACAAAGCGAGCCATGGTCTCGGCCGAGCAGCTGGTCGACCTGCCCAGCGACGAGTACCTCGCCCGCCAGCTCGTCTTCGACGCCGACGCCCTGCAGATCATGACCGCGGCCGGCCTCGGGGTAGAGCGCCGCGGCATCCGGTACCCGGACGACTGCGGAGCCGTCGACTACCGCATCGACCCCACGGTCATCTCGACCGACATCGAGTCGAACCGCCTCGGCAAGGACCTCGGCGCCCAGCGCGCGGTCGAGCTGCTCGGTGCGACCGGTCCGATCCCGCAGCGCTGGCGCACCGTCGGCGACTCGCGCAGCGACTACGCCATGGCCGACTGGCTGTTCGAGCGCGCCTACGACGTGGCCCACGTCGACGTCCGCCCCGCCGAGGGCGTGCCCGAGAAGCCCTACCCGGTCCTGGTGGTCGACGACCTGGTGAACGACGCGGCGGGCGCGGCGATCCTGCGCCGCTGGACCGAGCTCGTCGACGACGAGACGACTCCCGAGGCCGGCGACGGCGTCTCGCTGTACACCCGCGACTGATCCGCCACCCCTCGTCCGCGCGGATCGCGGCCGCTAGCGTTCGAGGCATGAGAATCGCAGTCACCGGTGGATCCGGCAAACTCGGCCGCAGCGTCGTCGCCCGCCTCCGCGCATCCGGCCACGACGTCTACAACCTCGACCGCGCAGGCGAGCGCGGCGCCGGCTTCGTCCGCATCGACATCGCCGACTACGGGCAGGTCGTCGACGCGCTCCAGGCCGTCGGCGACCAGTACGAGGGCATCGATGCGCTCGTGCACCTCGCCGCGATCCCGGCGCCGGGCATCGTCCCCGACATCGCCACCTTCCAGAACAACATGCTCTCGACGTTCAACGCGTTCCACGCGGCGATCCGCTCGGGCATCCGGAACATCGTCTACGCGTCCAGCGAGACCGTCCTCGGTCTGCCGTTCGACGTGCCGCCGCCCTACATCCCGGTCGATGAGAAGTACCCGGCCCGTCCGGAGTCGGTCTACTCGCTGACCAAGCACCTCGAGGAGCAGCTCGCCATCGAGCTCTGCCGCTGGCACCCCGACCTGAAGATCTTCGGCCTGCGCTTCTCGAACGTGATGGACGAGGTCGACTACGCCGAGTTCCCCTCGTTCGACTCCGACGCGCTGCTGCGCAAGTGGAACCTCTGGGGCTACATCGACGGCCGCGACGGCGCTCAGGCCGTCGAGAAGGCGCTCGAGCACGAGGGCACCGGCTTCGACCGCTTCATCATCGCGGCGGCCGACACCGTCATGTCGCGCTCCAACGACGAGCTGGTGGCCGAGGTGTTCCCGGGCGTCGAGGTGCGCGGCGAGCTCGGAGCGAACGACACGCTCCTCTCGATCGACCACGCCCGCGAGGTGCTCGGCTACGCCCCCGAGCACTCCTGGCGCGACTCGCAGCAGGGCTGACCGGGCGACTCCACCCGGAGCACCCCGCACGAACGCGACCGGCCCGCCGGGATCCGAGGATCCGGCGGGCCGGTCGCGTTGCCGCGTGCGCGATTAGCGCTGCATCAGCTGGGGATGTAGTTGAACGTGTCGGGGTCCGGGCCGGTGCGGTGGCCGCGGTCCAGCGCCGTGATGTCGGTCATCGACTCGTCGTCGAGCTCGAAGTCGAAGAGCGCGAAGTTCTCCTCGACGCGGGCGCGCGTGACCGACTTGGGGAACACGATGTCGCCGCGCTGGATGTGCCAGCGGAGCACGACCTGCGCGGGGCTGCGGTCGACGTTGCGGGCGATGCGGGTGATCGTGTCGTCCTCGAGCACGAGGCCCTGGGCGATGGGCGACCACGCCTCGGTGGCGATGCCGTGCTCGACGCCGTACGCGCGGAGCTCGTCCTGCACGAGGTAGGGGTGCACCTCGATCTGGTTCACCGCGGGCACGATGGTGGCCTCGGCGCGCAGGCGGTTGAGGTGGTTCGTCTGGAAGTTGGAGACGCCGATCGCCTTCGCCTTGCCGCTGCGGTAGATCTCCTCCATCGCCTTCCAGGTCTCGAGGTAGTCACCCACGTTCGGCAGCGGCCAGTGGATGAGGAACAGGTCGACGTAGTCGAACTTGAGCTCGCCGAGCGTCTGGTCGATCGCGGCGAGGGCGTCCTCGCGGGCGTGGAAGCCGTTGTTGAGCTTCGAGGTCACGAAGACCTCCGAGCGGTCGAGGCCGGAGGCGCGCACGGCCTCGCCGACGCCCGCCTCGTTGCCGTACATCTCGGCCGTGTCGATGTGGCGGTAGCCGACCTCGAGCGCGGCGAGGGTGGCGTCCTTCGTCTCCGCGGGGTCGATCTGGAACACGCCGAAGCCCAGCTGCGGGATCTCCACTCCGTTGTTGAGGGTGATCGTGGGGACCGTGGTGGCGTCCGTGCTCATACTGAGTCTCGTCCTTTCATCGGGGAGGCCGCGCGCTCGACGCCCGCAGCCAGAACTCCAGTTCACGCCCCGAGGGCTGTCAGCTGCAACCCCTTGAACACTCAGGAAGCGTCGAGCCGACAGGCCGGCCCCGAATTACTCGTCCGCCTGGTACACCTTCCGGAACGCGTCCTTGCGGGCGATCTTCCCGCCGCGGAACTCGTAGATGTCGCAGCCGCGCGTGACCTGCGGCGTCCCGTCGGGGCCGGTCCCGGTGAAGGACCACGTCGCCGCTCCCCGGGTCCCCGCGATCAGGGGCTGCGCATCCTCGTGCCGCTCCTGACCGGTGTCGAAGGCGAGCATGAGCGCGAAGCCCTCGCGGACCTGCTCCTTCCCGGACCAGGTCCGGCCGGGCTCGGGCCCGACGGACGCGCCGTAGACGCAGTCGTCGGTGACGTGGCTCATCAGCGCCTCGAGGTCGTGGCGCGTCCAGGCGTCGCTGAACGCCGCCAGCACCTCGGGCGTCATGTCACTCGTGCTGTCGTCGGTGGGTGAATCGTTCATGAGCGGACTCCGGTCCTTCGAGTCGGTGGACCGTCGTCGGTCGCTCTGCGACCGTGACAGGTGCCTCGTCGCGGGGGCAACGCCCTCTAGCGGCCATGTCCGGAAGCGGACGGCACCGGCTCGCCGGGTGCGAGGCGCCGGGCGGAGCGGTCGGCGAGCGTGCCGCCCAGCAGCGCGGCGATCGCGAGGGCGAGCAAGAGGGGGACGTGCCCCGTCCACGGGACCAGCGCCGCGATGATCAGCGGGAAGAAGAAGCCGAGGTAGGTGAGCGTGTAGAACGTCGCCGTGAGCCGCGCGAGGTCGTCGGGAGCGGCCATCGTCTGCACAGCCTTGAGCCCCGAGAGCAGGCAGATGCCGTACCCGGCCCCGAGGAAGGGGGCGGCGAGGAGCACGAGCCACGGCGAGCCCGAGAGAGCGGCCGGCGCGAGCAGGAGCGCCCCCGCTGCGAAGCAGATCGTGCCGACCGGTCCGTTCCGCCCCCGCAGCGCCCGGTCGATGCGGGCGGAGAGCAGCTGCACCGCGGTCCCGACCCCGAGGGTGATCAGCATGACGAGGGTCGCGAAGGCGATCCCGAGCGTGCCGAGCCCGCCGGTGACGAGACTCGGCCCGACGGCGAACGAGAGGCCGCAGCTGCCGAAGACGAACGGCGCGATCGGAGCGACCGTGCCGCGGAACCGGCTGCGGTACACGGCGGGCACCCGCAGGTCGCCCAGCAGTGAGCGCCGGTGCGGGCTCGCCGTGCGGGTCTCGGGCGCGCGCAGCACGGCGAGCAGGGTGAGCATCGTCACACCCGCGTGGACGAGGTGCGGCAGGACGGTGGGGTTCGGCGCCCACTGCGCGAGCACCCCGCTGATCGCGGCCCCGCCGCCGAAGCCGATCGAGAGCGAGACGCCGCTGCGGCGCGCCCCGGTGCCCGTGGCCGCGGACAGCTCCTTCACCCAGCTGCTGCCGACGACGGCAGCGACCGCCACGCTGACCCCGGCGAGCAGGCGCGCGACGCAGAGCCCCGCGAGGTTCGTCCCCGCGATCGCGAACACGACGCTCGCGACGGCGCCGAGCGCCACTCCGGCCAGCATGATCCTCCGCCGGCCGAAGCGGTCCGACCACGCTCCGGCGAGCGCGAAGCCCGGCACGATCCCGATCACGTACACGGCGAGCAGCAGCGTGACCTCGGTCTGCTCGAAGCCGGCGACCTGCCGGTACATCACCATCAGCGGGATGAACTGGTTGCCGCCCCAGCCCAGCGCCGCCATCGCGGCGGCCACGAGCAGCCACGAGGACGCGGGCCGCGCGGGCGGTCGAGGTGCGAGGCGGGGCCGCATGGCGTCCTTCGGTCGGAGGCCCGTCCGCGCGTCTCGAGGGAGGTGCCGATCTCCGAGTCTCGGGAGGTCGCGATCCCGAGCACAAGCGCCGCTAGCGGACATGTCCTGAAGCGGACACGGATCGGGGATCGGCGACCCCGGGTCAGGCCGCGCTGTCCAGCCTGAGCATCGCCTCGCGCGCGAACTCCGTCGCGCGGCCGCGCCACACGCGCTCGAGCGTCAGCACGTCGTCGCCGGCCGAGCGGGAGGCGGGCAGCTGCGCGGCGGCCGCAGCGAGCACCGCGGCTCGCAGCTCGGTGTTGATGTTGATCTTGCCGAGTCCCGCCCCGATCGCGCGGCGCAGGTCGGCCTCGGGGATCCCGGAGGCTCCGTGCAGGCTCAGCGGCACCCCGCTCGCTGCGCGGATCGCGTCGATGAGCGGCCAGTCGAGCTCGGGCTCCGCGGCGTACGTGCCGTGCACGTTGCCCACCGAGGTCGCCAGCACGTGGGCGCCTGACGCCGCCAGGAACGGCGCGACCAGGGCCGCGTCCGTGCGGGCGGAGGGCAGCGAGGCGAGCGCGCGGTCCTCGTCGCCGGCGAGGGCGCCCAGCTCGGCCTCGACGACGACTCCGGAGCCGCGCACCGCCTCGGCCGTGAACGCCGCGTTCTCCTCGAACGTCAGGGCGCTGCCGTCGGCCAGCACCGCGTCCGCTCCCGCCTCGACCGAGCGGAGGATCAGGGCGAGGTCGGTCGCGTGGTCGAGCTGCACCGAGACGGGCACCGCGGCGCCGTCCGCGAGAGCGCGCAGCGCGGCGAGGAACCGCGGTCCGTGCCGGTCGGCCGCCGACTTCGGGGTGACCAGTAGGATCACTCCGCGGCCTAGCTCCTCCGCCGCGTCCACGACCGCGAGGGCCGTCGAGAAGTCGTAGCACGTGAGCGCGCCGACCGCCCCGCCCGCGGCCTGCCGCTCTCGGATCAGGTCGTCCATCCGGACCCTCACGCGAGGCCTCCGGCGACGAGCCAGACGACGTACGTGAGTGCGAAGCCGACCACGCCGAGGATCGTGGTGAGCACGGTCCAGGTGCGGAGGCCGTCGGCGACGCTCAGGCCGAGGTAGCGCGTCACGACCCAGAAGCCGGCGTCGGTGACGTGCGAGAGGCCGAGCGAGCCGAAGCCCACCGCGACGGTGATGATCGCGATCTGCAGCGCGGTGTAGCCGCCGTCGGCGACGCCGGTGGCCAGCAGGCCGCCCGTCGTCACGATGGCGACCGTCGCCGAGCCCTGCGCCGCGCGCAGCACGAGCGAGACCACGAAGCCGAGCACGATCAGGGGCACGCCGAGAGTGTCGAGCGTGCTCGCGAGAGCTCCGCCGATGCCGCTGGCCTGCAGGACCGCTCCGAACACCCCGCCGCCGGCGACGACGAGCAGGATCGAGGCGATCGGAGGCAGGGCGCTCTCGAAGATCTCGTTGGTCTGCGTGAGCGACCACCCGCGCTTCACCGGCAGGGCGAAGAACGCGATGCCGACGGCGACGAGCAGCGCGAGCACCGGAGTGCCGACGAAGACGCTGAGGCCGTGCGCGAAGGTGCCCTCGGGCAGGATCAGGGCGCCCACGGTGCCGACGAGGATCTGCACGATGGGGATCGCGACGAGCAGGATGATCAGCCCGGCGCGCGGCGGGGCGAGCTCGGTGCCGTCGCGGCCGACGGTGCGGATCGCGGAGGTGACTCCGCCGACCTCGGCGAGCTGCGCGGCGACGGCCGGCGCGAGCTCGTAGTCGCGGCGGTTCATGATCGCCGACACGGCGTAGGAGAGGACTCCGAGCACCGCGCAGATGGGCAGCGCGATCAGCGCGATGAGGCCGACATCGGCCCCGAAGACCCCTGCGCCGGCGACGATGCCGGGGTGCGGCGGCACGGCGACGTGCACCGCGAGCATGAGGCCCACCATCGGCAGGCCGAACTTCACGGGGCTGAGCCCGGCGACCTTGCTGAACGCGTAGATGATCGGCACGAGGACGATCACGCCGACCTCGAAGAAGACGGGGATCGCGACGAGGAACGCCACGATCGTCAGCGCCACGGCGACCCGCTTGGGGCCGAGCACGCGGGTGAAGTGGTCGGCGAGGCTCTGCACGCCGCCGGACACCTCGATCAGGCGGCCGAGGATCGCGCCGAGCGCGATGATGAGCGCGACCTTCCCCATGGTGCTGCCCACGCCGTTGGCGACCAGCACGAAGATGTCCTCGAGCGGGATCCGCGCCGAGACGGCGACGAGCACGCTGACCAGCAGCAGGGCCACGAAGGCGTGGATCTTGAAGCGGATGATGAGCACGAGCAGCAGGGCGATGCCCGCCGCGGCGATCCCCAGCAGGACCGGGGTGTCGAGGGTGACCGCCGGGGCGATCGGTGCGTCCGCGGCGCTGCGGAGCGCGGTGGCGAGGTTCATCGGGCGTCCTTCGGAGTGAGGTGCTGCGGGGCGAGGACCTTGATGACGGCGGAGTCGTCGGCGGCGGCGAGGCCCTGCGCGGCGCCGAGCAGGTAGAGCTGCTCGGCGGCCGCGGCGATCGGAGTGGCGAGGCCGGAGCCCCGCGCGGCGGAGGTCACGATGCCCATGTCCTTCACGAAGATGTCGAGGCGGCTGAGCACCTCCGCGCCCTCCTCGTCGTAGGCCTGCAGCATCCGCGGTCCGCGGTTGCCGAGCATGAACGAGCCTGCCGCGCCGGCCGAGAGGGTCTCGAGGGTGGCGGCGACGTCGAGTCCGAGCGCCTCGGCGAGGGCGAGCGCCTCGGCTCCGGCGGCGATGTGCACGCCGCAGAGCAGCTGGTTGACGGTCTTGAAGGCCTGGCCGTCGCCGGCACGGTCGCCGATGATGCTCAGCGTCGAGGCGAGCAACTCCAGCACCGGCTGCGCCTTCGCGCGGGCCTCGGGAGCCGCTCCGACGACGATCAGCAGGTCGCCCGCTCCGGCGCGGACGGGTCCGCCGCTGAGCGGGGCGTCGACGAGGTGGACGCCCAGGGCGTCGAGCTCCGCGGCCACGGCGACGACGTCGTCGATCCCGACGGTGCTCGTCATGATCACGACGGCGCCGGGCTCGAGGGTCGAGGCGACCCCGTTGGCGCCGAAGAGCACGTCGCGCAGCTGAGCGCCGTTGCGCACGGCCAGCAGCACGGCGTCGACGCCGGCCACCGCGCCGCGCGCGGAGTCGAAGGGGGTGATGCCGGCGTCGGCGGCCAGCGCCAGGCGCGGCTCGGCGATGTCGAAGCCGTGCACGGTGAGCTGGGTGGCGAGGCGGGTGGCCATGGGCAGGCCCATGGCGCCGAGCCCGAGGACGGCGACGCGGTAGGAGGGGGTGGTCACGGTGGTCCTTCTTCCTGGGGAGTGGGGGAG
>NZ_JAMRYM010000117.1:0-8684 GCF_023743255.1 Rathayibacter rubneri
CCGCAGGACGCCCTGCGCCTGGGCCGGGGAGACCCGGTCATCCCGACGCGCTACGCCTGACAGCCGAGGACGGGAGCGGGCGGCCCGGTCGCCGGGCCGCCCGGCTCACTTCATCCGCGCGTAGATCTCCTTGCAGGAGGGGCAGACGGGGAACTTCTCGGGGTCGCGCCCCGGGAGCCACTTCTTGCCGCAGAGCGCCTTGACGGGCTTGCCGGTCAGTGCGCTCTCGAGGATCTTGTCCTTCTGCACGTAGTGGGAGAACCGCTCGTGATCTCCCGGCTCGATGGTCTCCTGGTTCAGGAGCTCCTCGAGCTCGCGGTCGAGGGTGGCGGTTCCGCCGCCTCCCTCGAGAGGGTCGGTGCTGCTGTTCTCGGGGCGGGTCGTCATGCCCCCGATCCTACGCGCGGCCGACCACGAGGTCAGCGGGAGGGGAGGAGGCGGGAGCGGAGGAGGTCAGTACCGGCTCGTGAACGAGACCAGCTCGGCCGCGCGGCGATCGAAGAGCCACCCGCCGAGCAGCACTCCGAGCGTGAAGACGACCACCGCGCTGCCGAAGCCCGTGAGGATCGCGGCCTGCGCCGCCTCCGGCTCGACGAACAGCGCCCGCACCGCGAGCACCACGGCCGGGGTCGCCAGCAGCAGCCCGAGCCCGAAGGCCAGCGCCTGCGGGCCGGCGCCGCTGGAACCGGGAGCCTGCGGCTGCACGAACGGGCTGTCGCCCGGCCGGGGGGCCGGGTACGCCAGCCGCGCCGAGACCGCGCTGGCGACTCCGGCGGGCACCAGCAGGAGGCAGGTGTTGGCGGCGAGCAGCACGGGCAGGGCCCCGGCGACTCCCGACGTGGCGCTCGAGGCGAGCGAGCCCAGGAGCACGATCGGCAGTCCGAGCAGGAGCACCGGGAACGCCCGGCCGAGGCGGTCGGCCCGACCGCTCACGCCGGCGGCCACGTGGAGCCAGAACGCCGACCCGTCGTACGCCGTGTCGTTGTGCAGGAACCAGCCCAGGAACAGCACCACGAGCGGCACCGGCAGCAGCGACAGGAGCGGGAACGGCACCTCGACCAGCGCCAGCAGGACGAGGACGACCACGGGGAGCAGCGGGACGGCCACGAGGGACGCCTGGTACCGCGGATCGCGGACCCAGTAGGTGATGCTGCGGGCGGCCACCGCTCCGGTCGGGGATCCGCCGAGCACGTCGAACCAGCCGAGCCGGAGCCCGCGCGGCGGACGGTGCGTGCGCTCGGGCCGGTCGACGAGCAGGCGCACGAGCAGCCACCAGAGGAGGGCGAGGGCGGCCAGCGTGACGAGCGCCACCAGCAGCGGCCCGACGGGATCGCCGGCCACGGCCGCCGGTGCGATCGCCCAGGCCGCGCCGAACGGGGTGACGCCGAGGGTCGCGGCGACGGAGCCGAGCGCGCGCACGCCCGCTCCGCCCCAGTCGAGGCCGGTGACGGCGATCATCACCGCGGGGACGGTGAGCAGGAGCACGAGCCCGAGGATCGCGAGGAGCTCCCGGGCGGTGCGCGACGGGACGAGGGCGGAGGACGCGGCGAGGCCGATCCTCGCGCACAGGAGCGCGGTGGCCACTCCGAGCAGCGGTCCGAGCACGGCGAGCACGCCGGCGTCGGAGAAGAGCGGGACGAGCGCGACGGCCACCACGAGGAGCGCGAGCACCGGCACCGAGATCAGCCCCGCGAGAGCGAGCATCGCCGCGAGGCGGGCACTGGGGATCCCGAAGAGCCGGAAGGCGCGCGGGTCCATCGGATCCAGCGGCCCCAGGAGGAAGGGCAGCACCAGGAAGCCCGCGGTCACCAGGGCGCCTCCCCCCACGGTCGCGTCGGCCGCGAGCCCGGGGGCGCCGCGCAGCGCGCCGAGGGCGGCGAGCAGTCCGGCCGTCGCGGCGACGGCGACCAGGACCCCGAGGACGACCCCCGCGGAGCGGGCGGGACCGGAGCGGAAGGACCCCAGGAGGACGTCGAGCCTCAGCTGGAGAAGTCGTGCAGCCACTGCAGCCCCTCGGCGATCTGCTTGCCGCCCGCCAGCTCGAGGAAGCGCTCCTCGAGGGTGGCGGTGCCGGCGACGTCCTCGACCGCTCCGGAGGCGAGGACCCTGCCGCCCACGATGACGGCCACGTCGTCGCAGACGCGCTCGATGAAGTCCAGCCCGTGGCTCGAGAGCACGACCGTGCCGCCACCCGCGACGAAGCGGCGCAGCACGGTGATCACGGCCGCGGAGGAGACGGGGTCGACCGACTCGAACGGCTCGTCGAGCACGAGCACGCGCGGAGCGTGGATCATCGCGCCGGCGAGCGCGACCTTCTTCGCCATGCCGGCGGAGTAGTCGGAGATCAGGCGCTCGAGCGCGTCGGTGAGCCCGAGCGCCTCGGCGAGCTCCTGGGCCCGCTTCTTCGCGGTCGCCCTGTCGATCCCGCGCAGCGCCGCGGCGTAGAAGAGGAACTGCGCGCCGGTCAGGCGGTCGAACAGGCGCAGGCGGTCCGGCAGGACGCCGATGAGCTTCTTGGCGGCGGCCGGGTCCTTCCAGACGTCGACGCCGTGGACGAGGACGCGACCGGTGTCGGGGCGGAGCAGGCCGGTCATCATCGAGAGGGTCGTGGTCTTGCCCGCTCCGTTGGGGCCGATGATGCCGTAGAAGGTGCCCGCGCGGACCGCCAGGTCGAGCCGGTCGACGGCGACGGTCCGGCCGAAGGTGCGGGTGACGGCGTGCAGCTCGTAGACGACGGGGTGCGGGTCGGCGGCCGCGTCGGGGGCCTCCGCGGTCGCGACGGGCCGGGCCTTGACCGCGGGATCGACGGCGTCCTCCGGATCGGCGGGGAGCGGGGTGCGCTCGGACCCCTCGGCGTTCGTCGACGTCATCCGGCAACGGTATCAACCCGCCCGCCCCGTCCAGCGGGCCCCGCGCCGGACCCGGCGACACGGCGGAGGTCAACCACCCTGGCCCTCGAGAGCGGGGACTGTACACTATCTCTCGACCCGAGGAGCAATCAGATCGATACGCAGCGGTTAATTCGAGGAGACGAGCAGACGATGACGAACAGCGGAACGACCCGGGGCGGCTCGAGCAGCACGCCCGCCACCGTCGTGATCCTCGCCGCCGGCATGGGCAGCCGCCTCGGCCGCTCCCTCCCGAAGCCGCTCACGCCGCTCAGTGACGGGCGCACGATCATGCAGCAGCAGTTCGACAACATCCACCACGCCTTCGGCACCTCCGTGCCGGTGAGCATCGTGGTCGGCTACAAGCTCGAGCACATCATCGAGGCGTTCCCGTCGGCGTCGTTCGTCTACAACGAGCAGTACGACCAGACCAACACCTCCAAGAGCCTGCTGCGCGCCCTCCAGGCCTCGGGCCAGGGCGGGGTCCTCTGGATGAACGGCGACGTCGTCTTCGACCCCCGCATCCTCGACCGCGCCGCCGCCCTCATCGCGAAGGACGCCTCCTTCGTCACCGTCAACACCGCCAAGGTCTCCGACGAGGAGGTCAAGTACACGACGAGCGCCGAGGGCTACATCCAGGAGCTCTCCAAGACCGTCCGCGGCGGACTCGGCGAGGCCGTGGGCATCAACTACGTGTCGGCCGCCGACAAGCCGGCGCTCATCCGCCAGCTGGCCCGGGTCGACGCCCAGGACTACTTCGAGCGTGGCATAGAGTTGGCGATCGAGCAGGACCGACTGCTCGTCGAGCCGATGGACATCTCCGACCTCTACGCCGTCGAGGTGGACTTCGCCGAGGACCTCGAGCGCGCGAACCTCTTCGTCTGACTCCCGACCCTCGTCCGGCTCGATCGGAGCCGGGTGAGGAGTCGCGCGCAGTGAGCCGGATCGACGTCGTACCCGGGGACGACCTCTCCCGCGATGCGGCCGTCGCCGAGCGCCACCGCCGCTCGAAGGCCTGGCGCTACCGCCACTCCCTCTGGCTGCTGACGCGGCGCGACCTGACCGTCCGCTACGCCACCAGTGCGCTCGGTTACTTCTGGTCGATCCTCGACCCGCTCGTGATGTCGGGGATCTACTACTTCGTCTTCACGGTGGTCTTCGACCGCTCCGTCGGCGAGGACCCCTACATCGTCTTCCTCCTTGCGGGCCTGCTGCCGTGGATGTGGTTCAACCAGGCGACCTCCGACGCCACGCGCGCCTTCCTCAAGGAGGCGAAGCTCGTGCGCTCGACGTCGATCCCCCGCACCATCTGGGTCGGGCGGATCGTGCTGTCCAAGGGGATCGAGTTCGTCGCCAGCATCCCGGTCCTCGTGCTGTTCGCGGTGCTCGCGGGCGCCGAGGTCACGCCCGCCGTCCTGCTCTTCCCCGTCGCGATCGTGCTGCAGGGCGTGCTGACCCTCGGTGTCGGGCTGCTCGTCGCGCCGCTGGTGGTCTTCTTCCGCGATCTCGAGCGGGTGATCAAGCTCGTGCTGCGCTTCCTCTTCTACGCGTCGCCGATCATCTACTCGACCGCCAATCTGCCGGAGGCGGTGCAGCCGTGGGCGGCGCTCAATCCGCTGAGCGGGATCTTCGCGCTCTACCGGTCCACGTTCTTCGCGAGCGAGCTCGACCTGCCGCTGATCCTCACCTCGGCTCTGATCTCGGTGCTCCTGCTGGTGGTGGGCCTGATCGTCTTCCGGCGCTCCGAGCGCTCCGTGCTGAAGGAGCTGTGATGAGCGCGTCCCCCTCCGCTCCCGTGGAGCGGCCGATCGTCATCGCGTGCCGCGGCCTGGGCATCCGGTTCCGCCGCAACCGCCGCGGTCGCCGCTCCTTCAAGGACCTCTTCGCCGGGCGCTCGCGCCGCTCGCGTCCCGGCGAGTTCTGGGCTCTGCGCGGGCTGGACGTCGAGGTGCGCCAGGGCGAGGCCATCGGAGTCGTCGGCCGCAACGGCCAGGGCAAGTCGACCCTGCTCAAGCTGGTCGCCGGAGTGGTGCTGCCGGACGAGGGCACGGTCGAGGTCCGCGGCGGCGTCGCTCCGCTGATCGAGATCACCGGCGGATTCGTCGCCGACCTGAGCGTGCGCGAGAACGTCTACCTGACCGCCGGGCTGCACGGCATGTCCAAGCGCGAGGTCGACGAGCGCTTCGACTCGATCATCGCCTTCGCCGAGATCGGCGACTTCCTCGACACCCCCTACAAGCACCTCTCGAGCGGCATGAAGGTGCGCATCGCCTTCTCGGTCGTGTCCCGGCTGGAGGAGCCGATCATCCTCGTCGACGAGGTGCTGGCCGTCGGCGACAAGGCGTTCCGCGAGAAGTGCTACGCGCGCATCGAGGAGCTCCTGGCCGCCGGTCGGACGCTGTTCTTCGTCTCCCACAACGAGCGCGATCTGCGCCGCTTCTGCACCAGGGGGCTCTACCTGGACAAGGGCTCGCTGGTGCTGGATGCACCGATCGATCAGGTCCTCGCGCGTTACGCTGAGGACTACGCGCCGAAACCGCCGACGCCCGCCGACTGACGGCGGTGCCGCGCGGGCGGCATCCGGACGACGCAGGAGTGCACCACATGGCGCCGAAGGACCGCGGCTCGAAGGCGCAGGGCCGGGACATCGAGCAGTCGGACCCCGGGCCCGTCGACACGGCCCAGCTCGCGAGGATCCTCGATCGGGTGCTCGCCGTGCAGCGGCCGGCCGTGCTGGCCAACATCCGCGCGCTGCGCCGACGCCGGCCGAACGCGTCCCCCGAGCAGCTCATCACCTCGCTCGAGCGGCAGTACCTCTCGAGCGTCGCGGCCGGCGGCGCGGCCATCGGAGCGACCGCCGTCGTCCCCGGGCTCGGCACCGCGGCCTCCGTCGCCCTCTCGGGAGCCGGCGCCGTCGGGTTCCTCGAGGCGAGCGCCCTCTTCGCGCAGTCGGTGACCGAGGTGCACGGCATCCGCCTCGAGGACCCGGAGCGCGCCCGCGCTCTCGTGCTCACGCTGATGATGGGCTCCTCCGGCAGCGAGCTCGTGCGCCAGGTCGCCGGGCAGGTCACCGGTGGCGCCGGACTGAACCAGTACTGGGGGTCCGTCGTCACCAAGGGCCTCCCCTCGTTCCTCGTCGGCGAGCTCGCCGATCGCGCCAAGCGCTCCTTCACTCGGCACTTCCTGGCCCAGCAGGGCGCCGGGCTGGTGGGGCGCGCGATGCCCTTCGGCGTCGGCGCGGCACTCGGCGGCGTCGGCAACGCGATGCTCGGCCGCAAGGTCGTGCAGAACGCCCGCGACGCGTTCGGTCCGGCACCGCAGGTGTTCGGCAACGCCCTCGTGATCGAGCCGACCCGCTCGGAGCGCAAGCGCGCCCTGACCGCGGGGGCCTCGGAGCCCCTCGAGCTGTACGTGCGCGACTACGGCGGAGCGGGTGAGCGCGTCGCCCTGCTCCTGCACGGCCTCGCCTCCGACTCCCGCACCTGGTACGCCCTCGTGCCGACGCTGCAGGAGCACGGCTACCGGGTGATCGCCCCGGATCTCGCCGGTCACGGCGGCTCGCCGAAGTCCCTCGCCTACTCGCCCGAGCACTGGGCCGCGGACGTGCGCGCCTCGGTCCTGCAGACACCCGACCTGATCCTGGGGCATGGCCTGGGCGCGGTCGTCGCCGCCCGCCTCGCGGACGAGTACCGGCCGGAGCGGCTGATCCTCCTCGACCCGGCGTTCTCGGACTCCCGAGGGCTCGTCGGCGCTCTGCGCGGCTCCCGCTCCCTGACCCGGGTCGAGAAGGGCGACGCCGACGAGCTGCGGCGGCGCCATCCGATCTGGACCGACGAGCAGATCGAGCTCGACGTCTCGGCGCACCGGCTGTGGGACCCCGCCTCGGCGGGCGGGCTCACCGCGCGCGACGCGGCCGACGCTCCCGACACCACGGTGGTGCCGACGCTGGCCGTCCTGCCGGAGGATCCGATCGCGCACCCGTCGCTCGCCGGTGTCCTCGCCGACCGCGGCATCGAGGTGCGCAGCGTCCCCGGCGCCGGTGCGTCGATCCTGCGCGAGGACCGTCCCGCGCTGATCGCGGCGATCGAGGACCGGCTCTAGCCGCCCGCCTTCGCCGACTTCGCCGCGGCCTTCGCGGCCTGCTTCGTCGCACGGACCTTCGTCAGCGACTCCGGCGAGACGATGTCGGCGACGGAGCGGAACGAGCCGTCCTCGCCGTAGGCGCCGGCCGCCTCGCGCCAGCCCGCTCCCTCGAAACCGCGCTGCTTGCCCAGCAGGGCGAGGAAGATCCGCGCCTTCTGGTCGCCGAAGCCGGGGAGCGCCTTCAGTCGCGCGAGCACGGTCCTGCCGTCCGGCTCGTCGCGGGTCCAGATCGTGGAGGCGTCGCCGCCCCAGTCGTCGACGATCGCCCGGCACAGGGTCTGCACGCGCCCGGCCATGTTCGCGGGGTAGCGGTGCACGGCGGGCGGAGTGCGGCAGAGCTCCGAGAAGGCGTCCTCCTCGACGGCCGCGATCGACTCCGCGTCGAACGACGAGCCGATCGCCTCGAGGCGCTGCTCGATCTTCAGCGGGCCGGCGAACGCCGTCTCCATCGCGACCTGCTGGTCCAGGAGCATGCCGATCAGCAGCGCGAGCGGGTCGCGCGTCAGGAGCGCATCGGCGTCCGGGTCGTCGGTGATGTGCAGAGCGTCGGAGGTCATCCCTCAGGGATACCACGCCGGCCCGCGCCGTGCGCGAGGCGCCGCACGGTGCGGTCGATCGTCTCGAGCGAGGAGGAGAGCTCCAGGTCGCTCAGGTGCCCGTAGCCCAGCACCAGCGCCGACTCATCCGCGTGTCCCGACACCGCGTACGCGTCGAGCGTCGCCACCTCGAGCCCCTCGGCCGCCAGCGCGGCGGCGACGTCGCTCGCCTCGAGCGAGGCCGGCAGGGTGAGCACCACGTGCAGGCCGCCGTCCAGGCCCCTCGCCTCGCCCCAGTCGATCCGCGCGGAGAAGGCGCGCACGAGCTCGCGGCGGTGCGCGTACCGCCGCCTCGAGCGGGCGAGGTGGCGGCGGAACGCCCCGGTCGCCATGAAGGCGGCGAGCGCCTCCTGCGTCGGACCCGAGACCGCGGCGTCGCGCTCGCGGGACTGGACTCCGAGCGCCGGACGCAGCCACGACGCGGCGGGCAGGGCGAGGAAGGCGACGCGGAGCCACGGCGACACGGTCTTCGAGAACGAGCCGACGTGCGCCACTCCCCCGCTCGCGTCCAGCGACGCGAGGGCGGGCAGCGGCGCGCCGACGTAGCGGAACTCGCTGTCGTAGTCGTCCTCGATGACGAGGAGCCCCTCGGTCGCCGCGAGGCGGACGAGCTCGAGCCGCGCGGCGAGGGCCAGGCGCCCGCCGGTCGGGTACTGGTGCGACGGAGTGACGACCACCGCGTCGGGGCGGGCGGACGCGAGCGCGGCGAGGTCGATGCCGTCGGAGTCGAGCGGGATGCCGACGATCTCGTGCCCCTCGGCGTGCAGGCGCCTCCGGACGGCGGGGTAGCCCGGGTCCTCGACCGCGACGCGCACCGGCCTGCCGAGCGCGGTGGCCGCGGCGCGGGCGAGCAGGGCCACGGCGTCGGCCGTGCCGCTCGTGACGACGACGTCATCGGCGGTGATGTCGACACCGCGGGAGCGCCGCAGCTGCAGGGCGATCTGCTCGCGCAGTCCCGGGTCGCCGGTGGCGGCGGGGAGCGCGGAGGGCGGCGCGGCGAGCGCGGGACGCCAGGCCGCCCGGGTCCTCGACCTCCGGCCGGGCCGGCCCGACACCC
>NZ_JAMRYM010000118.1:0-8414 GCF_023743255.1 Rathayibacter rubneri
CTCCGCGTCGGCGGCCGCCCTCGAGCGCGTCCGCGGCACGCAGCCGGTGATCGACGCGTGGTCGGCGGCACTCGAATCGGCGATCGGGGTCGCGCGCATCTCCCCGTTCGTCCGGCGGCACCGCGGCGAGCTGGAGCGCCAGAGCGCGCTGCTCGCCTCGCTGGACCTCGCGACCCGCAACCTCCGCATCGTCGCGCGCCGCACCGACTTCCTGATCGGGGACGGTGTGCCGCGGCCGGAGCTCGCGGAGGCGGTCGCGGCGTTCGGGCCCGGCATCGCCCTGCTGGGCCGGTGCGTCTCCGACGCGTCGATGACGGCTCTCGCCCGGCAGGATCTGGTCCTCCTGGCCACCACCCTCGACCCGCAGCGGATGATCCCGGACGCGCGGCTCGCCGAGAAGACCCTGCTGGTGATCCTCCGCCCGCTCGCGGTCGATCTGCTCACCGCCACCGGGATGGACGCCGCGTCGGCGAGGGCCGCGCTGCCGGAGCTCGTCTGACAGCGCGGCCCCGACTCACGCGTTCGTGGCGTCCTGCACCTCTCCGACGAGCTCCTCGATGATGTCCTCGAGGAAGAGGACGCCCGTCGTGCGCCCCTCGCGGTCGACGACGCGGGCGATGTGCGCTCCGGTGCGCCGCAGCGCGGCCAGGGCGTCCTCGAGCTCGTCGCCGCCCGACACCGCGGCCAGGCGGCGGATGCGCTTCGCGGGCACCGGCGACTCCTGGTCCCCGAGGTCGGACACGTCCTTGAGGTGCAGGTAGCCGGCCGGCAGGCCGTCGGCTCCCGCGAGGAGGTAGCGCGAGTAGCCGTGCAGGGCGACCGCGCGGCGCAGATCCGCGGGAGTCGACTCCCAGGGCAGGAGCACCATCTCGTCCAGCGGGACCGCGACGTCCGACACCTGCTTCGTCGTGAACTCGAAGGCGGCGGTGACGGTGCCCGAGGCGTCCACGAGCATCCCCTCGCGGGTGGACTGGCGCACGATCGCCGCGACCTCGTCGAGCGTGAACGCGCTGGTCGCCTCGTCCTTGGGCTCGACGCGCACGAGACGGAGGATCCCGTTGGCCACCGCGTTGAGCGACCGGATCACCGGCTTCACGAGACGCGACACGAGCACGAGCGGCGGAGCGAGCAGCAGCGCCGCCCGCGTCGGCACCGAGAACGCGAGGTTCTTCGGCACCATCTCGCCGAACACGACGTGCAGGAACGTCACCAGCAGCAGCGCGGCGACGAACGCGATCACTCCGATCGCCTCGGCCGACAGCGAGGTGAGTCCGAGCGGGATCTCGAGGAGGTGGTGGATCGCCGGCTCCGAGACGTTCAGGATCACGAGCGAGCACACGGTGATGCCGAGCTGGCTCGTCGCGAGCATCAGCGTCGCGTGCTCCATCGCGTACAGGGTGGTCTTCGCCGCACGGCTGCCGGCGTCGGCCTTCGGCTCGATCTGGGAGCGCCGCGCCGAGATGACCGCGAACTCGGCGCCGACGAAGAAGGCGTTGACGAGCAGGAGGACCACGAGCCAGGCGATCCCGGGCAGGTACTCACTCATGGACGGCTCCTTCCGCGCGCAGCGCTGCGACCCCGGTGGCGGTGCCGCCCTCGGAGCCGGGGGTGAAGCGGACCCGGTCCACGCGGTTCGCGGCCACGCGGTCCACGCGCAGCACGCCGGCCTCGAGGGCGACCTCGTCGCCGAGCTCGGGCAGTCGGCCCAGGCTCGACGAGAGGAATCCCGCGACGGTGTCGTAGTCCTCGCCCTCGGGGACGATCACGCCCAGGCGCGCGGCGACCTCGTCGGGGCGCAGCTCGCCGCCGAACGTGGCCGAGCGGCCGGAGCGGATCACTCCGGCGCGGGTGCGGTCGTGCTCGTCCTCGAGCTCGCCGACGATCTCCTCGACGAGGTCCTCGAGCGTGACGACGCCCGCGGTGCCGCCGTACTCGTCGACGACCACCGCGATCGCCAGACCGCTGCCGCGCAGCGGAGCCAGCAGGGCGTCGGCGCGGGCGGTCTCGGGGACGCGCATCGGAGCCACCATGAGCTCCCCGGCACCGACCCGCCGCCGGCGCTCGGGCTCGAGGGCGAAGGCGTGCTTGACGTGCAGCACGCCGCGGATGTCGTCGGAGTCGCGGCCGAGCACCGGGAAGCGCGAGAAGCCGGTGCGGTTCGCGAGCTCGACGACGTCCTCCGCGGTGCTCTGCAGGCTGACCGACGACATGCGCACGCGCGGGGTCATCACGTCGGCGACGCTCCGGCTCGAGAAGAGCAGGGTGCGGTGCAGCAGGTCGGCGTGATCGCGGTCGAGGGTGCCCTCCAGAGCGGAGCGGCGTACGAGCGAGCCGAGCTCGTCGGCGCTGCGGGCGCCCGACAGCTCCTCCTTCGGCTCGATGCCCATCGCGCGGATGAGGGCGTTGGCCGTGTTGTTGAAGAGGAGGATGACCGGCTTGAACACCGTCGTGAACGCGACCTGGAACGGCACGACCACGCGTGCGGTGGCGAGCGGGAGTGCGAGCGCGAAGTTCTTCGGCACCAGTTCGCCGATGATCATCGAGAAGACGGTGGCGAGCAGCACGCCGATGACGGCGCCGATGCCGGGCACGATGCCCTCGGGGACCCCGAGTGAGCGGAGCGGCTGGGCGAGCAGCGAGCTGATGGCCGGCTCGAACGTGTACCCGGTGAGGAGCGTGGTGAGCGTGATGCCCAGCTGCGCACCCGAGAGGTGGGTCGAGGTGATCCGCAGGGCGGAGATCGTCGGTTCGAGGCGCTTCTCGCCGCGGGCACGGCGCTCCTCGAGCTCGTTGCGGTCGAGATTGACCAGCGCGAACTCGGAGGCGACGAAGAGGCCTGTGCCGAGGGTGAGGAGGAGGCCGATGACGATGCCGAGCCACTCAGGCACGGTCATCACCGCCGATCAGAGGGGCGGGGGCGGGGTGTCGCGCCGGTTCATGAGCGGGCGCGTCTGAGGGAGGGTCGTCCATGGGAGCAGACGGTACCGGCTGCGGATCTGAGAATGCTCACAGGAGTGACGGGGCCCGATCCGCCGGTGCGACCGCGTCCCACGCGACGGTCACCTCGCCGAGCCGCCACCGCCGCGGCCCGCCGAGGATCGGCCAGTCCGACTGCAACGACCGCACCGAGGCGATCCAGCGCTGGGTGAGGCCGTGGACGGCGAGGGGGGCGTTGATCGTCCACGCGCGCTCGAGGGCGGTCAGGAAGTCGTGGATCCGCTCGCCCGGCACGTTGCGGTGGATCAGCGCCTTGGGCAGCCGCTCGGCCGCGATGAGCGGAGACGGGATCGCTCCGAGCCGGAGCGACAGGGTCAGCGTCCGCGGTCCGTCCCGTCCGACCTCGATCCACGTGCAGATGCGGCCGATCTCGTCGCAGGTGCCCTCCACGAGGACCCCGCCGGGCTGGAGCCGCTCGGTCATGATCCGCCAGGCGCCGGCGACCGCGTCCTCGTCGTACTGGCGGAGCACGTTGAACGCCCGGATCACGTCGGCCCGCCGTCCCCGGGGGAGCGGGATCTCGAAGCCGCCGCGCTCGAAGTCGACGCGCGCGTCCGCGGGGAAGGCGGTGCCGCCGCCCCGGACGACCGCGAGCTGCTCCCGCGCGGTGGCCACCCGGGCGGGCTCGATCTCGAAGCCGACGACCTCGACGCCCGGAACGGTGTCCGCGAGCCGACGATGCAGCTCGAGGGTCGTCACGGCACTCGCCCCGAAGCCGAGGTCGACCACGAGCGGCTGCGGAGAGGCGCGCAGCGCGGGGAGCTCGGCGATCCACCGGTCGACCCGGCGGAGGCGGTTCGTGCCCGTGGTCCCGCGGGTCACGGCTCCGATCGGCATGGAGTCCAGCGTATCCGCGGGGCGAGGGCCCGCCTCTAAACTGGGCGCATGTCCGAGACCTACACTCTCATCCTCGTGCGCCACGGCAACAGCGAGTGGAACCAGAAGAACCTGTTCACCGGCTGGGTCGACGTGCGGCTCACCGAGCAGGGCGTCGCGGAGGCCACGCGCGCCGGCGAGCTGCTGACGGAGGCCGGGCTCCACCCCGACGTGGTCTACACGTCGCGGCAGACCCGGGCGATCCAGACCGCGAACATCGCGCTGGAGGTCGCCGACCGGCTGTGGATCGACGTCAAGCGGTCCTGGCGCCTCAACGAGCGCCACTACGGCGCGCTGCAGGGCAAGGACAAGGCGCAGACGCTCGCCGAGTACGGCCCCGAGCAGTTCCAGACCTGGCGCCGCTCCTTCGACGTCCCGCCGCCCCCGCTCGACGACGACGACCAGTACTCGCAGGCGCACGACGAGCGCTACGCGGACCTGGGCGACGCCCTCCCGCGCACGGAGTCGCTCAAGCTCGTCATCGAGCGGATGCTGCCGTACTGGGAGTCCGACATCAAGCCGGACCTCGCCTCGGGCAAGACCGTCATGATCACGGCCCACGGCAACTCGCTCCGCGCGCTCGTGAAGACCCTCGACGGCATCTCCGACTCCGACATCGCCGAGCTCAACATCCCGACCGGCATCCCGCTCGTGTACAAGCTCGACGAGAACTTCGAGCCGATCGGCCCCGCTGAGTACCTCGACCCGGAGGCGGCCGCCGCCGGTGCCGCCGCCGTCGCCGCCCAGGGCGCCAAGAAGTAGCACGCCCTGCCCGCTCGACGGCCCGCCGGATCCCCGATCCGCGCGGGCCGTCCGCGTCTGTGCCCGCCCTGGCGCCTGCTCCGGCTCGCGGAATCCTGGTCGGCTCGCAGGAACGACGCCATCCTGCGAGCCCAACCCGTTCTCACGAGCCGGAGTTCCTCCAGGACCGCGCTCTGCGCCCGCGCTCGGATCACGCGGATCTCGATACGCGCGCTCCGCGCGCTACTCGATCAGCAGAGGAGACGAGACCGAGCGGAGTAGTGGGAGGAGCGAGACGGAAGCGATCCTCCGGTACGCGCGCTCCGCCCTACTCGGAGAAGGAGCAGCGAGTCGGCCGGCGTCCGTCCCCAGAATCGGCTCGGACGACATCCGAGCGTCGACTGTGCAGACCGGCCGCACTTCTCAACGGCGAACGCCCGATTCGCGTGCGAGCGAATCGGGCTAGCCGGACGCAGGACGCTCTTCGGAACGCAACCATCCCGAAAAGCCGACCGCGGCTGAGATCGCGCGGAGCGCGATCTCAGCACTCAGGCGTAATCGCCTGAGATCAAGTACTGCACCTTCTTCGCGATCGAGACCGCGTGGTCGGCGAAGCGCTCGTGGTAGCGGCTGGCGAGGGTGGCGTCGACGGTGTCCGCCGCCTGGCCCTTCCAGGCCTCGCTGAGCACCTTGTCGAAGACGCTGACGTGCAGCTCGTCGATCTTGTCGTCCTCGTCGCGGATCTCCTCGGCGATGCGGCCGTCCTGCGAGCGCAGCAGCTCGGTCAGCTTGTGCGCGACGACCACGTCGAGGCGGCCCATCTCGACGAAGGTGGGGCGCAGGCTCTTCGGGACGACCTTGTCGGGGAAGCGGTACCGCGACAGCTGCGCGATGTGCTCGGCGATGTCGCCCATCCGCTCGAGCGAGGCGCTGATCCGCAGCGCGGACACGACGATCCGGAGGTCGCGGGCGACCGGGTTCTGGCGGGCGAGGATGTCGATCGCGAGCTCGTCGAGGCTGATGGCGAGCTCGTCGATCCGGGCGTCGCTGGCGATCACCTCTTCGGCGAGGGTGACGTCGGAGTGGTTGAACGCCTGAGTCGCCTTCTCGATCGCGATCTCGACGAGTCCGGAGATCTCGACGAGGCGATCCTGGACCTCGGCCAGCTCCTGCTGGAATACTTCGCGCATCTTGTGATCGACCCTCTCTGCGGCACGCACGGCGAACGGTGCCGGGTAAGCGTCGCGCACCACGCGCGACACAGCACCTGTTCCTTGACGGCGCAGGCGGAGCAATGATGGCGACGGCAGGTTAACGAACGGTGCCGCGGGTTTGAACAGTACTCGACCTGCAGTCCGTCGGCGGGCATCCGGTAGGGAGACGCCCGGTGGATGACTAGCCTGGGTGCGTGGATTCGGGTGTGTTCGTGATTCTGGCGCTCGTCCTCGGGGTGGCGATCGGCGTCCTGCTGACGACCGTCCTCACCCTCGCGGCGAGGCAGGGGCGCATCGCCGCCGAAGTGGTCTCGGTCACCCTCCCCGAGGGGATCGACGCGATCATCGAGGCCGTCGGAGCCCCCGCGTTCGTCACCGATCCCTCTCACAACGTCCTGAAGGCGTCGACCCGGGCGATCGCACTGGGCCTGGTCTCGCAGGACACGCTCCTGCATCCGGATCTCGTCGCGATCGTCGACCGGGTCCGCCGGTTCGGCGACGACATCGAGCAGGATCTGGAGCTCGCGACGAGCCCCCTCTCGGAGCAGGCCGTCACCCTCGTCGTCCACGCCACGCGACTCGGCTCCCGCTTCGTGCTCGTCCTCGCCGAGGACCACACCGAGGCGCGCCGCCTCGAGGCCGTGCGCCGCGACTTCGTCGCCAACATCTCCCATGAGCTGAAGACGCCCATCGGCGCGGTGGGCCTGCTCGCCGAAGCCCTCGACTCCGCCGCCGACGACCCGGTGCAGGTCCGCCGCTTCGCGCGCCGACTGACCCAGGAGTCGCACCGGCTCGCCAAGATCACCCGCGAGATCATCGAGCTCTCGCGTCTGCAGTCCGCCGACGTCGGCGCCTCCGCCGAGCTGGTCCGCGTCGACGACATCGTCACCGCCGCCCTCGAGACCACCCACGTCCTCGCCGAGTCGCACGACGTCACCCTGGTCAAGGGCGGGATGAAGAAGGCGTACGTCGCAGGCCAGGAGAAGATGCTCGTCTCGGCGCTGCACAACCTGCTCGCCAACGCGATCCAGTACTCGCCGCCCGGCTCCCGCGTCGGCATCGGCGTGCGCTCCACGGGCGGAGTCGTCGAGATCGCAGTCACCGACCAGGGCATCGGGATCCCCGAGGAGGACCTCGACCGGGTGTTCGAGCGCTTCTACCGCGTCGACCAGGCCCGCTCACGGCACACCGGAGGAACCGGACTCGGCCTGAGCATCGTCAAGCACGCCGTGCAGAACCACGGCGGCGACGTCCGCGTCTGGTCCAAGCCGGGACGCGGCTCCACCTTCACCATCCGACTCCCCGAAGCAGACCCGGCGAGGACGCCCTTCGCGTCCACCGCCCCGATAGGAGACACCGCGTGACCAGCATCCTGCTCGTCGAAGACGAGAGCGCCCTCAGCGAGCCGCTGAGCTACCTGCTCGAACGAGAGGGCTACGACGTCACAGTCGCCGAGGACGGACTCCGCGCCGTCACCGCGTTCGACGAGGGCGACTACGACCTGATCCTGCTCGACCTGATGCTCCCCGGCATGCCCGGCACCGAGGTCTGCCGCGAGATCCGCACCCGCTCCCAGATCCCCATCATCATGGTCACCGCGAAGGACTCCGAGGTCGACATCGTCGTCGGCCTCGAGCTCGGAGCCGACGACTACGTCACCAAGCCCTACTCGACACGCGAGCTGCTCGCCCGCATCCGCGCCGTGCTCCGCCGCCGCACCGAGGAGCCGGGAGAGGACCGCATCGTCACCGCCGGCCCCGTCCGCATGGACATCGAGCGCCACACGGTCGAGGTCGACGGAGTCGAGACGCCCATGCCCCTCAAGGAGTTCGAGCTCCTCGAGATGCTGCTCCGCAACGCCGGACGCGTCCTCACCCGCGGCCAGCTCATCGACCGCGTCTGGGGCAGCGACTACTTCGGCGATACCAAGACCCTCGACGTCCACGTGAAGCGCATCCGCTCCAAGATCGAGAAGACGCCGAAGGAGCCGACGCTGCTCGTCACCGTCCGCGGCCTCGGCTACCGCTTCGACGCGTGACGCGGGGCCTGGCGGGGCCATCTGCGGCGTTGTCGTCGGTCGCGATACCGCCGGTATCGCTCCCTCCTCCGCCTTGCAGCTGACCCCACCAGGCCCCGCGGAGCACTCCGGCGTAGGGCCGTCGCTGTGCGACGAGCCGAGGGGTGGGGCCGTCGCTGTGCGACGAGCCGAAGGGGGCCGTCGCTGCGCGACGCGCTGTTCGAGGGTGGGGCCGTCGCGCTGCGACGAGCTGCTCCGGGTGTGGGGCCGTCGCTGTGCGACGGGCTGCTTTGAGGGTGGTGCCGTCGCTGGGCGACGAGCTGCTTCGGGTGAGGTGGTTCCTGCTGGTCGAGTAGGCGCGCAGCGGCGTATCGAGACCGACGTCCTTCAGCGGGGGCGGAAGCCGCGCCGGACGACGGAGGACCGCCCACCGGGGTGGACGGTCCTCCGTCGGAGTGCGGGGCTACTCGCCGGCGGGGGGCTCGATCGAGTTGCCGGGCTCCGTGGTCGGGGTCGGGATCGCGGTCAGGGCCGGGTCCGGAGTGGCGGTCTCGGTCGGGGTGGCGGAG
>NZ_JAMRYM010000119.1:0-8407 GCF_023743255.1 Rathayibacter rubneri
AACCCAGCCCGCGCCGCCCCGCCCGGCCCCGCTCAGACCAGGAGCTGGTGCTTCGCCAGGTCGCGGTAGAGCGGCGTCGACTCGACCAGCTCGGAGTGCGTGCCGACGCCCACCACCTCGCCCTTCTGCAGCACGACGATGCGGTCGGAGTCGACGACGGTCGACAGGCGGTGCGCGATGACCAGGAGCGTGCGGTTCTCGGCGACCGCGTCGATCGCCAGGCGCAGGCGCTGCTCGTTCAGCCCGTCCAGACTCGAGGTGGACTCGTCCAGGAGCAGGATGGGCGGCGCGGCCAGCAGCGCGCGGCCGATGGCGAGGCGCTGGCGCTCGCCTCCTGAGAGCATCACGCCGCTCTCGCCCACGGGAGCGTCCAGTCCGAGCGGGTTGCGCTCGAGGACGTCCGTCAGATTGACGGCCTCGAGCACGCGGAGGCAGTCGGCGTCGTCGGCGTCGGGGCGGCCGAGGACGAGGTTCTCGCGGATCGTGCCGGCGAGGACCGGCGCGTCCTGCTCGACGTAGCCGATCTGCGCGCGGAGGGCGTCGCGGTCGACGGCGGTGATGTCGACGCCGCCCAGGCGCACGACTCCCGCTTCGGGGTCGTAGAAGCGCTCGATGAGGGCCAGGATCGTGCTCTTGCCGGCTCCGGACGGGCCCACCAGGGCGGTCCGCTTGCCGCGGGGGACGGTGAAGGAGACTCCGCGCAGGACGGTGCGGTCGCGGTCCTCCGCCGCCGGCTCGGCACCGTCGACGGGCGCCGCCTGCTCGTCGTACGAGAACACGACGTCCTCGAACGCGATCGCGTCGTCGCCGACTCCGACGCCGAGGCCGCTCACCGTTCTGGCGCGGTCCCCGTCGCCCTCGACGGGGAGGTCGATGATCTCCTGGATGCGCCCGAGCGCCCCGAGCGCCGAGTTGACCGAGGTGATCGCGCCGATGAAGTTGCCCAGCGGCATCACCATCATGAAGAGGAACAGGATGAACGAGACCAGCTGCGCGATGTCGATCGAGCCGGAGGCGACCCGGTAGCCGCCGACGCCGAGGACGGCGAGGAACGCGACCTGCAGGGCGATGCCGGCGACGGGGACCACGAGGGCCGAGATGTGGGCGACGCGGATGCCCAGGCGGTACGCCTCGGTCGCGTGGGTGTCGACCACCGCGATCTCGCGGTCGGTGGCGCCGGCCGCGCGGATGGTGCGCACGGCGCTGATGGCGCGCTCGACCGCGGCGGCGAGGTCGCCGACCTTCTCCTGCGCCTTGCGGCTCGCGACGCGGATGCCTCGCCCGAGCGTCAGCGCGAGGCCGAGGGCGGCGGCGACCACTACGACGATGATGATCAGGAGGACCCAGTCGATGATCGCCATGGCGATGATCGCGCCCACGAAGACGAGCGAGCCGGCGATGGAGTCGACCAGGCCCTGGGTGAGCACGGCGCGCAGCAGCGTGGAGTCGGAGCCGACGCGCGAGACGAGGTCGCCGGTGCGGCGCGCGTCGAACTCGCGGATCGGCAGCCGCAGGAGGCGCGCGACCAGTCGGCGGCGGCTCGAGAGGACGATGCCCTCGCCCGTGCGCTGCAGCAGGTAGTGCGCGAAGCCCGAGATGAGACCGGAGGCGACGACGAGGGCGACGAGCGCCCAGACGAGCGGACCGAGGTCGAGCCCCTCCTGCACGCGGGTGATGACCTGGCCGACGACCAGCGGCTGCGCGAGGCTCGCCGCGGCTCCGAACAGGCTCAGCACGACGACGACGCCGAGGATGCCGCGGTGCTCGAGGAGATAGGGGACGAGCTGCGAGAAGGAGGCGCGGGGCCCGTCGTCGGCGCCGCGTCCGCCGCGCCGTCCGCCTCGTGCGCTTCGAGTGCTGGTGCTCATCGACCGTCCGTTCCCGCTCATGCCCTGCCGTACTTCTTATGGACCGCCTGGCGGCTCACCTCCAGGCACAGCGCGATCAGCTGCCACGACGCACCCGCGGTGCGCGCCCGTCGGACGGCGATCGCCTCGGTGCGGTCGAGCTCGCCGCGGAGGCGGCGGATCGCCCGGAGTGCTGTGAGCGGATCGTCCGCGCCCGCGTCTCCCGCCAGGGTCGCGATCGTGCCGTCGTCCATTCTGCCTCCTCGTCGCTGCGAGCCCGCCGTCCGTGCGGTCGACGGATGTCAATCTAGATTGACGACCCTAGGCCTCCGCAGTGCCGATGTCAACAGCGGTTGACGCTCCGGAGACGGGTTCGGCCCGCCGGAGGGACCGGCGGGCCGAACGAGGGGTGCCGAGCGATCGGCGGTCGTGCCGACGACTACGAGACGTTGTCGGTGTACGAGAGGTCCTTGGTCTCCTTCGAGAGGATCAGCGCGATGAGCGTCAGGACGCCCGCAGCGCTGAGGTAGAGGCCCACGAGCACCGGGCTGCCGCCCGCCGCCTGCCAGAGCGCGACCGCGATGATCGGCGCCACGGCCGCTCCGAGGATCGACGCGAGGTTGTACGACATCGCCGAGCCGGTGTAGCGGACGTTGGTCGGGAAGAGCTCGGGCAGGACAGCGCCCATGGGGCCGAAGGTCAGACCCATCAGGGTGAAGCCGAGGATCAGCACGGCCATCACTCCGACGAAGCCACCGCCGAAGAGCGGAACGAAGAGCAGGCCGAACACGATGATCGCCGAGGTGACCGCGATGAGCAGCTTGCGGCGCCCGAACTTCTCGGCCAGCGGACCGGAGACGAGGGTGAAGATGCCGAAGAACACGACGCCGACGATCAGCATGATCAGGAAGTCGTTGCGGCTGTAGCCGAGACCGGCGACCGGGCCGTCGGTGGGCGCGGTGCCGTACGTCAGCGTGTACGTGGTCATCAGGTAGAAGAGCACGTACGTCGCCAGCATGATGAACGTGCCCAGGATCAGCGGACGCCAGCTGGTGACGAAGACGCGCGCGAGGGGGAGCTTCGCGACCTCGCCCTTCTCGACGACCTTCTGGAACGCGGGGGTCTCGACGAGCTTGAAGCGGACGTAGAGGCCGATGATCACGAGGACGGCGCTCGCGAGGAACGGCACGCGCCAGCCCCACGCGGCGAAGGTCTCGTCGTCCATCGAGCTCGCGAGGACCAGGAACAGGACGTTGGCGACGATGAAGCCGATGGGCGCGCCGAGCTGCGGGAACGTGCCGTAGATCGCGCGCTTGCCCGCGGGGGCGTTCTCGGTGGCGAGCAGGGCCGCTCCGGACCACTCGCCGCCGAGGCCGAGGCCCTGGCAGAAGCGCATCACGACGAGCAGGAAGGGCGCGAGGAACTCCCAGCCGGGCGTCAGCGCGGTCGGGAGGCAGCCGATGAGGAAGGTCGCGACTCCCATGGTGAGCAGGGAGGCGACGAGGGTGCCCTTGCGGCCGACGCGGTCGCCGAAGTGGCCGAAGACGATCGAGCCGATCGGCCGCGCGATGAACGCGACTCCGAAGACGGCGAAGGAGGCGAGCAGCGCGGTCGCCGGGTCCTGGTTCACGAAGAACAGGGCCGGGAAGACCAGCACGGCGGCGGTCGCATAGGCGTAGAAGTCGTAGAACTCGATCGAGGTGCCGATGAGGCTCGCGAGGATGACGCGGCCGCGGGAGTTCTGCGGGGCGGAGGGAGCGTCGGCGGTGGCGGGTGCGTGAGACATGGGAGGGAAGTTGCTCCGGTAGACAGGGGGATCCCCGTGCCGGCGGGCGAGGCGTCGATCGGGCGTCGCGGACCGGGTGGCGGTGGGGAGGAGGAGTCGGGCCGCTCGTGACGGCCCGACCACTTTACTCCGTGTTCACCCAGCTTCGTGCTGTAGCGGCCCGCGGAAGGGGGCCGGAGCGGGACCGCGCGCCGATCAGCCGCGCAGCTCGCGCAGCAGCAGCGCGGTCGCGATCGCCGCCTCCGCCGCCTCGCGGCCCTTGTCCTCCTTCGACCCGGGCAGGCCGGCCCGGTCGATGCCCTGCTGCTCGGTGTCGAGGGTGAGCACCCCGAAGCCGACGGGCTTGCCGGTCTGGATGCTGACGGTCGTCAGGCCGGAGGTGGCCGCGTCCGAGACGTACTCGAAGTGCGGGGTGCCGCCCCGGATGATCACGCCGAGCGCGACGACGGCGTCGGCACCCGCGTCCAGCGCGACCTTCGCCGCGACGGGCAGCTCGAACGATCCGGGGACGCGCACGAGCGACCACGAGGCGCCGCTCTCGTCGAGGGCGGCGCGGGCGCCGGCGATCAGACCGTCGGAGATCTGCGTGTGCCAGGTCCCGGCGACGACGACGACGCGCAGTCCCGAGCCGTCGAGGGGCGAGGTGGTGGGGGCGCCGGAACCGGCCATGCTGTTACTCCTTCGTCGTCGCGCCGGCGATCCCGGCGTCGAGGTGTCCGAGCTCGGCGAGGTCGCCGAGGTTCTCGATGTCGTGGCCCATGCGGTCGCGCTTGGTCTCGAGGTACCCCTCGTTGAACGCGCCGACGCCGACCACGAGCGGCACGCGCTCGGAGACGGTGATGCCGCGGTCGGTCAGCTGGCGGACCTTCTCGGGGTTGTTGGTGAGCAGGCGCACGTCGCGGATGCCGAGGTCCTCGAGGATCCCGACCGCGGCACCGTAGTCGCGCGCGTCCGCGGGCAGGCCCAGTGCGAGGTTCGCGTCGAGCGTGTCGAGGCCGTCCTCCTGCAAGCGGTAGGCGCGCAGCTTGTTGATCAGGCCGATGCCGCGGCCCTCGTGCCCGCGGAGGTAGACGACGACTCCGCCGTCGCGCTGGATCGTGTCGAGAGCGGCGTCGAGCTGCGGGCCGCACTCGCACTTCAGCGAGCCGAAGGCCTCGCCGGTCAGGCACTCGGAGTGGACCCGCACCAGCGGCGGACGAGTGCCGCCGAGTTCGCCGGCGACGACGGCGACGTGGTCGGCGCCGGTCTGGCGATCTCGGTAGGCGCGCACGCGGAACGGGCCGTGGGTGGTCGGCACGGTGGTCTCGACCTCGAAGCTCACGCGGGAGGACTCGGGCACGGGGACCGTGAGCGGCACCTCCGCGTCGCAGTGGAACTCCTGCAGGTACTCGATGAGGGCCGCGACCGTGGTGACCGGGACGCCCTCGCGCTCGCCGAGCGCGAGCAGCCCGGGGAGCCGCATCATCTCGCCGTCCTCGGCGACGATCTCGGAGATCGCGCCGACGGGGTAGAGCCCGGCGAGCTTCATCAGGTCGACCGCGGCCTCGGTGTGGCCGTCGCGCTCGCGCACGCCGCCCTCCACCGCGCGCAGCGGCAGGATGTGGCCGGGCCGGTGCAGCCGAGACGGCGTCGCCTCGGGATCGGCGAGGACGCGCAGGGTGTGCGCCCGGTCGGACGCGCTGATGCCCGTCGAGAGGCGGTCGGCGGCGTCGACCGACAGCGTGTAGGCCGTGCCGCGCGGATCCTCGTTGTCGACGACCATCAGGGGCAGCTCGAGCCGGTCGGCGATCTCGTTGGTCATCGGGGCGCAGATGAAGCCGGAGGAGTTGCGCACCATCCAGGCGATCGTCTCCTGGCTGGCGAGCTGCGCCGAGACGATGACGTCGCCCTCGTTCTCACGGCCCTCGTCGTCGGCGACGATGATCGGACGGCCCTCGCGCAGTGCGGCGACGGCCTCGGGGATGCTGGAGAGGCTCATGCCCCACCTCCGGGAAGGGTGACGGGAAGGGCGTGCGCGGGGATCGCGACGGCCTGCAGTGCGAGCATCCGCTCGACGTGGCGGGCGAGGATGTCGGTCTCGATGTTGACCCGGCCGCCGACGGCGAGGACGCCCAGGGTGGTGGCGGCGAGGGTCTCGGGGATGAGCGAGACCTCGAACCACTGCTCGGGCTCGGCCGCGGGGCTGATCGCCGAGACGGTGAGCGAGACGCCGTCGACGGCGATCGAGCCCTTGTCGGTCACGAGCGGAGCCGCAGCGGCGGGGAGGGAGAAGCGCAGGACGCGCCAGGCGTCGCCCGGGGTGATCGAGAGCAGCGTCGCCGTGCCGTCGATGTGCCCCTGCACGATGTGGCCGCCGAGCCGGTCGCCCACCCGGGCGGCGCGCTCGAGGTTCACGGAGTCGCCCGCGGCCACTCCGTCCAGGGTCGACATGCGCAGGGTCTGCGCCATGACGTCGGCGGTGAAGCCCTCGTCGGACTGGTCGACGACGGTCAGGCACACGCCCGAGACCGCGATGGAGTCGCCGTGCCGGGCGCCCTCGACGGCGAGCGGTCCGCGGACGGTGAGCCGGATCGCGTCCGCCCCCGGATCGACCGCCGTGACGACGCCGATCTCCTCGATGATTCCGGTGAACATCAGTGGGTCTCCATCTGCAGGGCGTGGGGGAGGCGGGCCGGTTCGCCGGCGCCGCCCGCGGGCTGCGCGACGGGGCGCGCGGTCACGAGGAGGTCGTCGCCGAGGACCTCGACCGAGTGGATGCGGAGGCGGCGGGCGTCCGCGATGCCCGAGACTCCGATGTCGTCCAGCGCGAGGCGGGGTCCGCCGAGCAGCGCCGGAGCGAGGTAGACGAGGTACTCGTCGACCAGTCCCGCGGCGACGAGTGCCGAGGCGAGGGTCGGCCCGCCCTCGACGTAGACGTGGCGGACCTCGGACTCGTAGAGCCGGTCGAGGACCGCCTCGAGGTCGTGGTGGCGTTCGAGCAGCGCCGGATGCGGGTGGTGGAGCACGTGCGCGTCCTCGGGGATCGCGCGCGTGCCGACGACCCGAGCCTCACGGCCCGCGGCGACGGAGGCGAGCTCCTCGAGCACCAGCCGGTCCCCGTGGTCGTCGGCGAGGACGGTGCCGGTGCCGACGAGGATCGCGTCGCTGGCGGCGCGCTGCTCGTGGACGCGCTGCCGGGCGGAGGCGCCGGTGATCCAGCGGCTACTGCCGTCGGCGGCGGCGGTGCGGCCGTCGAGAGTCGACGCCCACTTGAGGGTGACGAAGGGGCGGTGCCGGCGGGCGGCGGTGAGCCAGACGTGCAGGAACTCCTCGCCCTCCTCGGCGAGGACGCCCTCGATCACCTCGATGCCGGCGGCGCGCAGGGTGTCGCCGCCGCCCCCGGAGCGCGAGCCGGGGTCGTTCACGGCGTAGACCACGCGTGCCACGCCGGCCTCGATGAGGGCGCGGCTGCAGGGACCGGTGCGGCCGGTGTGGTCGCACGGCTCGAGGCTGACGACGGCCGTCGCGCCCGCCGCGACGCCGGGGGAGAGCTTCGAGAGCGCATCGACCTCGGCGTGCGCGGTGCCCGCACCGTGGTGCCAGCCCTCGGAGAGGACGGTGCCGTCGGGCGCCAGGAGGTTGCAGCCCACGCGCGGATTCACTCCGCGGGCGGGACCGCGCTCGGCGATCGCGAGCGCTCTGCGCATCGCGTGCTCGAAATCGATCGTCATTCCCGGTCTTCCGTTCGTCGCCGAACTCCGGGGTCTCGATCGCCGGTGCGAGGGCACCGTCGTTCGACGTCGCGCTTGCGCGCGACGCTCGTGCGCCTCCCATCCGGACTTTAACCGTCGGTCCCGGAATTCCACCGGATCAACAGCTCCCCACCGAAGTGGTCGGCCGCTCGCGGACTGTCACCGCCGGTTCGGACTCTCACCGACCCCGGAGCACGTGCTATCTCGTTCAGCCTAGGACAACGCGGGTGGGGGTGCGGTATTCCCACGTCACACTCGGAGGCGCGCGGGACGTCGGTGGGCTCTGGCCGGCCGTGCGGTGGCTCCGCAACGTGAGGAGTGGGAGTCGTCTCGGTCGCCGTCGAGCCGCTGTGCATCCTCAGGGTGTCGCGCGCGCGTCGCTGCATGGTCGCCCTGTGTGCACGCGGCCGGTGCTCGGCACCGCGGGCGTTGGCGAACCCGGTTCCCCACAGTGCCCGCGTGGGTGGCAGTTCGGCCGGTCGCCTGGCGAATGATGCTGTCGCCGCGGAGTGACTCAATGACTTGATCGCCCTCATCGAGAAGCGGGAAGCGGGTCTGAGATGTGGGCCTGGTCGCCACAGACGTACAGATGCGCCTCAGCTCGCCGAGCAAGTACTAGAACGGCGGTGGATCGTTGAGGGCGCGCAAGCACGCGTCGAGTTGCGACGAGAAGAAGTCCCGCGGTGCTGGCGTCGTGGTGTGGTGTCGTCCGGTGGGGCTGGTCCAGTCGAGGACTCCGCCGGGGAGGTGCCGGACCTGCCAGGTGGTGGTGTGGCGGAGTCGGTGGTGGTGTCGGCAGAGGTGGGCGAGGTTGTCGGCGTCGGTAGCTCCGTCGTGCTGCCACTCGACGCCATGGTCGATGTCGCTGTCGGCGGCGGAGCGGGTGCAGCCGGGGAACCGACACGTGACGTCGCGGGTGGCGAGCGTGCGGCGGAGGTCGGCGGGGACGCGGTAGGTGGTGCGGCCGACGGAGAGGACTGCTCCGGTTTCGGGGTGGGTGAGGATGCGGGTGAAGGAGGGGGCGTCGGCGGCCAGGCGTCTGG
>NZ_JAMRYM010000120.1:0-8403 GCF_023743255.1 Rathayibacter rubneri
GGGCGGCGAGCACGCCGCCCGCCGGGATCGCGACCGGGAAGTTCCACGGCGGCGCGACGAGCGTCAGCTGCGCCGGGTGGAACTCCGCGCCGTCGACAGCGTCGAGCTCGCGGGCGCGCTCGACGTAGTAGTGCGCGAAGTCGATCGCCTCCGACACCTCCGGGTCGCCCTGGTCGAGCGTCTTGCCGGCCTCGGCCGCCATCACCTCGAGCAGGTCCGCCCGGCGCGCCTCGAGCTCGTCGCCCGCGCGGTGCAGGATCCGGGCGCGCTCGTCGCCGGGGACGCGACCCCAGGCGAGCCCGGCCTCGCGCGTCGTGGCGAGCGCCGACTCCAGCTCGGGGAGGGCCCCGATCGTGGCGGACTCGATGCTGTCGATGCCGAGCCGGGAGGAGGGGACGCGCGAGAGGATCGCGTCGGCCCAGTCGCGGTTCGCGGCGACGGAGGGGTCGGTGTCGGGCGTGCTGCGGAAGTCGCCGAAGCCGGGTCGGCCGCTCGCGGCGAAGCGGTCGGGGACGCGGTGCGCCGGCGGGACCGCTCCGTCCAGCGCCGCGACCGAGGCGCGGAACCGCGCCTCCTCCCGGGCGAACAGCTCGGGCTGCGCCTCGAGCTCGAACACCGCCGACATGAAGTTCTCGCTCGACGCGCCCTCCTCCAGCCGACGGATGAGGTACGCGATCGCGACGTCGAACTCGGCCGGGGCGACGACCGGCGTGTAGAGCAGGAGCGACCCCACGGTGCGGCGGACCGCTTCGGCCTGGCCCTGCGCCATGCCGAGCAGCATCTCGTACTCGACGCCGTCGCGGACCCCGCGCTCGCCCGCCAGCAGCCACGAGTAGGCGACGTCGAAGAGGTTGTGGCCGGCCACGCCGACCCGCACATTGCGGATGCGCTCGGGGTGCAGCGCGTAGTCGAGCACGCGCTTGTAGTTCGTGTCCGAGTCCTGCTTGGTGCCCCAGGTGGCGAGCGGCCAGCCGTGCACCGAGGCCTCGACCTGCTCCATCGGCAGGTTGGCGCCCTTGACCACGCGCACCTTGATGCCCGCACCGCCGCGGACGCGACGGCCGGCGCTCCACTCCTGCAGCCGGATCATCGCCGACAGCGCGTCGGGCAGGTAGGCCTGCAGCACGATGCCGGCCTCGAGGTCGTGGAACTCGGGGCGGTCGAGCAGGCGGGTGAAGACCGCGATCGTGAGGTCGAGGTCCTTGTACTCCTCCATGTCGAGGTTGACGAACTTCGCCGGAGTCGCGGCTGCTGCGCGGGCGAACAGCGGAGCCAGCTCGTCGACGATGTCGTCGACCGCCGCGTCGAAGGCCCACGGGTTGTGCGGGGCGACGGTGGAGGAGACCTTGATCGAGACGTAGTCGACGTCGTCGCGGGCGAGCAGTCGGTGCGTGCCCTCGAGGCGGCGCTGCGCCTCCTTGCGGCCGAGCACGGCCTCGCCGAGCAGGTTCATGTTGAGGCGGACGCCCTCGCGGCGGATCTTCGCGATCGCGGGGCCGAGCTTCGCGTCGGTCGCGTCGATGATGAGGTGGCCGACCATCCGCCGCAGCACCCGACGGGCGATCGGCACCACCACGTCGGGGAGGACCGGCGCCATCACGCCGCCCAGAGCGACCGCGCCCCGCATCGGGGCGGGCAGGAAGCGGGGCACGCCGCCCGCGATCGAGCGCAGCGCCGCGGCCGCGACCCGGGTGTCCTCGGGGCGGACGACCCCGTCGACGAAGCCGACCGTGAAGTCGAGACCGGTGGGGTCCTTCAGCACGCCGGCCAGCTGCGCGCCGGACGCGTCCGTGGGGATGCCGGCGGCCTCGCGGAGCCACCGGCGCACGAGCGCGACGCTCGCGTCGACGAGCCGGGGATCCACGGAGTCGGCGGACGGTGCGGTGGTCGCGGCGGGACGTGCGGCGAGGTCGGTCACGGTGGTGCCCTTCTGCTCGTGCGCCGCGGGGTCGGCGGCGTCTCCCCTCAGTATTCGACCGGGTACCGTTGAGCAGAAGCGATCATTCCTGACCGGTACCGGTCAGCTGAGCTGATGAATGGAGTGCCGGTGCTCGACGTCCGCCGCCTGGTCCTGCTGCGCGAGGTCGCCGTCCGCGGCACGCTCGCCGCCGCCGCCGAGGCCCTCGCCTACAGCCCCTCCGCCGTCTCGCAGCAGCTCAGCGTGCTCGAGCGCGAGACCGGGGTGGAGCTCCTGCGCAAGGTCGGGCGGCGGGTGCAGCTCACTCCGCAGGCCGAGATCCTCGTCGAGGCGGCGGGGGAGGTGCTCGCGCTGCTCGAGCGGGCGGAGGCGGCGCTCGCCGCGTCGGGCGAGTCGGTCACCGGACGCGTGCGGGTCGCGGTCTTCCAGTCGGCGGCGCTGGCGCTGATGCCTCGGGCGCTGCGCTTCGCGGCCGAGAGGTTCCCCGAGGTGCGGGTCGAGATGGTGCAGCGCGAGCCGGAGGGGGCGCTGCACGAGACGTGGGCGCGCGAGTTCGACCTCGTGGTCGCCGAGCAGTACCCCGGACACTCGACCTCGTGGCTGCCCGGTCTGATGCGGGCCGACCTCACCAGCGACGCGATCCGCCTCGCCGTGAGCCGCGACTCCGCCGTGTTGCGCCTCGCCGACGCCCGCGATGCCGCCTGGGTGATGGAGCCGCGCGGCACCGCCAGCCGCCACTTCGCCGAGCAGCTCTGCCGCGTCGCCGGCTTCGAGCCCGACGTGCGCTTCGAGACGGCCGACCTGCAGGCGCAGATCCGCCTCGTCGCCTCGGGCAACGCGGTCGCGCTGATGCCGGATCTGGTGTGGGCGGGCGGGGAGCCGGACTGCCTGCTGCATGAGCTGCCGGGAGCGCCCCGGCGCACGATCTTCACGGCGCAGCGCGAGGCGGGGCTGGCGACACCGGCGGTGCGGGTGGTGCGGGAGTGCCTGGAGGAGGCGGCGCGGGCGTACGCGTGAGGGGAGTGGCTGCTCCTCCACATCCGCTCGCGCCGGGCTCCCTCCACCGATCCGCGAGGCCCGGATCCCCGGATCGCCGGGCGCTGCTTCACTGCGGGAATGACATCGGAGGACGAGACTCCCGGGCCGCAGGCGCTGCTCGGTGAGGTGCGCGAGCGAGGTGACCGGGCGGCCGAACTGGCGCGTTCAGTGTCCCCGATCCTGCTCGCCTGTGCGGAGGAGCTGTACGCGGGGTACCGGGCGGCGATGGCGCGGCCGGAGTCCTTCGCCCGCGGGCTCGCCGATCCTGCCTCGGACGACCTCGCCGAGCGATCGGTCAGGGCGGAGTTCGCCGTCGCTCTCGGGGTGTCCGAGCGGGCGGCCGCGCGGGAACTCGATCATGCGGCGCTTCTGATCGAGGACCTGCCGCTCACCCGGGCGGCACTGGCCGCGGCCCGGATGCGCTGGGAGGCGGGGCAGATCGTCTGCGGGATCGCGGCGACGCTGCCCGTGCAGTCCCGGCCCGCCTTCGACGAGAGCGCCGCCGCCCTGGCCGTGGCGGTCACTCCGACGCAGCTGCGACGGGCGCTGGCGCGTCTGCGCGAGGAGCTCCACCCCCAGCCGCTCGCCGAGCGTCACGCTCGAGCGCGCGAGGACCGAGCCGTGTGGATCACCCCGGAGGTCGACGGCATGGCGACGCTGTGCGCGCACCTCCCCGCGACGGTTGCGCTGGGCATGCACGGCAGGCTCGACCGCATCGCCCGGACCCTGCGCGAGCGCGTCGATCCCGACGGCGCCCCCGGCGACCCGCGGACCCTCGCGCAGCTGCGGGCCGATGCCCTCGCCGACCTCGTCTGCGACGGAGACCTCGTCGACACCACGCCCTCACCCGACCTCGAGACCAGGCGGGGCGCCTTCGTGCCGGGGGTCCGCGCGCAGGTGCGCCTCACGGTCGCGGCGAGCACCGCACTCGGCCTCGACGACGCGCCGGCCGAACTCGACGGCTACGGTCCCGTGCCCGCCGACTCCGCTCGGGCACTGCTCGTCTCGACGCTCACCCGCGTGGTGACGGAGCCCGACACCGGAGCGGTGCTCTCGGTCGGGCGCACGCACCGACTCCCGCCCGAGCGGATGCGGCTCTTCGTGCAGCTGCGCGACGAGACCTGCCGGTTCCCCGGCTGCACCCGTCCCGCCTCATCGGCCGAGGCCGACCACACGGTCCAATGGCGTCACGGGGGTGAGACCGGGCCGCACAACCTCGCGTCGCTCTGCACCGCCCACCACCACGTCCGGCACGGCGACCGCTGGACCTACGTCCTGCATCCCGACGGCACCGCCGACTGGACCACTCCGACTGGCCGACGTGTCGTCACCCGACCGCCCGGGGTGCGGCCTGCGCCCGGGGCGCTGCCCGTTCCGCCTGTGCCGCCGCGTCCGTCCCGCTACGACGAGGACCCGTCGGGCTCCTGACGAGACCCGAGGCGCGGGACCGCTTTCCCCTGCCTGCTCGCGAGGCGGACCGCTGCGGCTGCTCGGTACTGAAGATCCGTCTGCCGTCGGTTTCCGGCTCGCGCCTCACGCCGGCGCGTGCACCAGCTCCGAGATGCGGCGCTTGTACTCGTTGAACTCCGGCGCCGTCACGTCGCGCTCGCCGGGGAGGTCGACGGGCACGATCTCGCTGATGTGCCCGGGGACCCCGTGCGAGGCGCCGCCCGTCATCACGACGACGCGGTCGGCGAGGTAGACCGCCTCCTCGATCGAGTGCGTGACGAAGAGCACCGTGGTGCGCGTCTCGCGGTGGATGCGCTTGAGCTCGATCTGCAGGTCGGAGCGGGTCAGCGCGTCCAGCGCGCCGAACGGCTCGTCCATCAGCAGCACCGAGGGCTCGTTCGCGAGCACCCGGGCGATGGCGACGCGCTGCTGCATGCCTCCGGAGAGCTCGCCGGGGTACCGGTCGGCGAAGCGGGTGAGGCGCACCGCCTCGATGAATCGATCGGTCACCTCCGCCACAGTCGCTTTCGGGAGCTTCTTGCGCCGCGGTCCGTACGCCACGTTCTCGCGCACGCTCAGCCACGGGAAGAGGCCGTAGTCCTGGAACACGACCCCGCGATCGGGTCCGGGCGCCGAGACCGGGGTGCCGCCGACCTCCACGACCCCCTCGGTCGCCTCCTCGAACCCGGCGAGGATCCGCAGCAGCGTGGACTTGCCGCAGCCGCTCGCTCCGACGACCGCGACGAACTCGCCGGAGGGGATGTCGAGCGTCACGTCGGCCATGGCCAGCACGCCGCCGTTCGCGGTCTCGTAGCGCTTGACGAGATCGAGCACGTGGACGTCCGCGGTGCGGACGGCGGGGGTCGCGACGGTCATCGGGCACTCCTCTTCATCGAACGGGTCATCGAACAGGGCGTCGAGCGGGTCGTCGGATTCGCGCTCACCGTCGGCAGCCCGCTCACGAGATCAGCGGCCGGCGGCCGAACAGCAGGCGGAACACCAGCAGCAGCAGCCGGTCCGAGGCGAATCCGGCGATCGCGATGCAGATCATCCCGACCACGATCAGGTCGGTGCGCACCACGTCGCGGGCGAGGAAGATCGTCGAGCCCAGTCCCGTGCTCACCCCCGTGGTCTCGCTCAGCACGAGCACCACCCACGCGAGCCCGAGCCCGACCCGCATGCCGTTGACGATCGCGGCGGCGGAGGCCGGCAGCACGACCCGCGCGAGCACGCCCGCGGTGCCGGTGCCCAGCATCCGCGCCGCCTCGATCAGCCGGGGCGGCACCTGGCGTGCGCCGCTGATGGTGCCGAGCACGATCGGGAAGAACGCCGACAGCGTGATCAGGAAGATCGACGCCTGGTCGCCGTAGCCGATCAGGAGCGCCACGAGCGGCACCCACGCGGTCGCGGGCACCGGGCGGAACAGGTTGATGAACGGATCGAACAGCGAGTTCACCGTGTAGTAGCGCCCCATCAGCACGCCCAGCGGGATCGCGACGAGCGTCGCGAGCGCGAAGCCGCCGAACACGCGCCCGGCGCTCGCCCCCAGATCGGTCCACAGCAGCCCGCTGAACGCGTCGTTCCGGAGCCCGCCGACGGCGTAGTCGATGAGCGAGACCAGGACGTCGCCCGGGTAGGGCAGGAACGCCATCCGGATGCCGAACGGCAGCTCCCACTCGCCGGCCCGCCCGAACTGCCAGAGCAGCACGAACAGGATCGGCACCGGCAGGCCGAGCAGGAAGGTCCGCAGACCGCCGCGCCCGGGGCGGCGCCGGCGCTTCGTGGTCGCGAGCCGCTCGGTGGCGGTCGAGGGCTCCAGGGTCGTGGTCATCGCGCGGCCGATCAGGACGTCGGTGCGAACGTCGTGTCCACGACGTCCTCGATCGCGGGCGCCTCGTCGATGAAGCCGAGCTCCTGCATCTGGCCCGCGAGCGCCTCGAGCTGGCCCTGGTACTCCTCGGTCAGATCGGAGCGGAGCCAGAAGTTCTCGAGCGCCGACTCGAGCACGTCCTGGTCGCCGCCGAACTCGGCGATCATGTCGGGCAGCCACTCGTCGACGTTCTCGTTCATGTACGCGGTCGTGGCGGCGTGCGTGTCGACCACCTTCTGCACGACCTCCGGCTGCTCCTCGATCATCGCGCCGGTGGTGACGAGCCCGATGTTCACCCGCCCGATCGGAGTGGCGTACGGGTCGGCGATCTCGGTCGCGCCGGCCGCCTCCGCGATCGAGACGCCGATCTCGACGCCGAAGAAGGCGTCGATCGAGCCGCTCGTGTAGGCCGAGGCCATCTCGGGAACGGGGATCGTGGTCAGCTCGAGGTCGGAGTCGGTGAGGCCCGCCTCCTCGAGGTAGTAGCGCAGGGCGACCTCCTGGGCGCTGCCCTGGATGTAGCCGACCTTCTTTCCGGCGAGGTCCTCGACGGAGGAGATGCCCTCGCCGCCCAGGAAGCCCGAGCCGCCGTCGGCCGCGGAGGCGACGATCGTCAGGTCGCGGTCCTGGGCGACGGAGGAGATGGTCGGGGTGACACCCGAGATCGCGAAGTCGATGGTCCCCGCGACGAGCGCGTCCGAGAGGGCGGGCGTGGTGTCGAGCGTGATCACCTCGAACTCGACGCCCTCCTCGGCGAACTGCTCGTAGAGGAAGGGCTGGTAGAAGTGCGGCTGGCCGCGCAGGGTGCCGACCGTCACGGTGACGCTCTCGCCGCCTCCGTCGCCCGAGTCGGTGCCGGCGTCGCTCGCGCCGGAGCAGGCGACGAGCGAGAGGGTGGCGGCCAGGACGCTGCCCAGCGCGAGGGCGCGGACGGCGGTGCGGGAGGTGGTCGGGCGCATGGGTGGGCTCCGTCGAGGTGGGGGATGGCGCGGCCCGCCGTGCTGTCGGCGGGGCGACCGGGTCGCCTCCTACTCAACCGCCCGCAGATGCTGGGGGGTTTCTGAGGGGTTTCGGATGTGTAAAACCCCTGGCGTGTTCACCTGGAGCACCCGTGATCGTCACCGCCCCGGCCTTCTGGGTGAGCCTGGCGCCGCGCTACGGTCGCGGGATGGAGACGAAGCGCGGCGAGGTGGTGGCCCTGCCCGTCGCGGCGCTGGTGTTCGCGGCCGGCGCGGCGCTGGCGTTCGGCCTGGGCGATGCCCTCGAGGCGGTCTCGGACGAGGCGTTCGCGCTGTCCTGGATCCTCGGCTGGGGCCTGCTGGCGTGGTCGGCCCTGCTCGGCCTCCTGGCCGTCGCGCTGCTCGCGTCGCGACGGCCGCTCTCGCGGACGGGGCTGGGCGTGTGCCTCGCCGCGGTCGCGGTGATCGTGGTCGTCGCGGCGACGCATCCGCTCGTCGGCTCGGGCGCCGGCACCGGCTGAGACGGTCTCGAGCCGCGGGTCAGACCCCCCAGTTGACGAAGGGCGCGCGGATGCCCGACACCGTCACCTCGTCCTCCGCCAGCACGCCCACGGTGTGCGTCAGCTCGAAGCCGTCGAGCGTGCCGACCGGTGTGGTGTCGAAGTCGAACAGCCCGGGGGCGCCCTCCTGGACGCTGTCGGGGTGCTCGGCGCGCACCTCCTCGGCGGCGTCGCCGACCGCCACTCCGCCGAGGGTGCTGATCGCGACGTCGCCCACCGCGGGGGCGTTCACGGCGAGGAGGAAGTCCGGCTCGGGGTACTTCGACTCCGGGCCCCCCGCGTCGTAGACCTCGGTGTCCTTGAAGTCGAAGCCGGGCCAGCTCGAGTTCCGGGTGCGGTAGCCCTCGTACGGGATGTCGTCGGATTCCACGGGGGCGCTGCCGAAGGCCTCGGTGAGCGCGGCCACCGCACCAGTGCCGTCGCGGTACTCCCACGTGCCCAGTTCGGTGCCGTCGGCGTCGACCAGCGAGAACGAGGTCGGACCGATCAGCAGGCTCGCGGCGTCTGCGGCGGTGGGGGTCGCGGTCGGCGTCGCCGAGGCCGTCTGGCCGGCGGTGGGCGTCGCGGTCGACCCCGGCGCGGTCGACCCCGGCGCACCCGACCCCGGCG
>NZ_JAMRYM010000121.1:0-8346 GCF_023743255.1 Rathayibacter rubneri
GCGCTGCCGGGAGCGGAGGGACGGCGGGGCGGTCGAGCCATGGCGGAGGCCTCCTCGGCGGTGCTGGGGGAACGGGAGCGGCCCCGGTGCCCGCACCGAGGTGCGGGACGACCGGGGCCGCTGGGCGAGGCTACGCCGAGAAGCGCGGGAAGGCGGAGCGACCCGCGTAGGTGGCCGCACCTCCCAGGATCTCCTCGATGCGCAGCAGCTGGTTGTACTTCGCGACGCGGTCCGACCGGGCGGGGGCGCCCGTCTTGATCTGACCGCCGTCCACGGCGACCGCGAGATCGGCGATGGTGGTGTCCTCGGTCTCGCCGGAGCGGTGCGAGAGGATCGCGGTCATGCCGCTGCGCTGGGCGAGGGCCACGGCGTCGAGCGTCTCGGTGAGCGTGCCGATCTGGTTCACCTTGACCAGGATCGAGTTGCCGGCCTTCTCGGCGATGCCGCGGGCCAGGCGCACCGGGTTGGTCACGTAGAGGTCGTCTCCGACGAGCTGCACCTTGTCGCCGATCTCGGCGGTGAGGTGGGTCCAGCCGGCCCAGTCGTCCTCGTCCAGCGGGTCCTCGATCGAGACCAGCGGGTAGTTGGCGACGAGGTCGGCGTAGTACGCGGAGAGCTCCTCCGCGGTCAGCTTCTTGCCCTCGAACGTGTAGGCGCCGTCGTTGTAGAACTCGGAGGAGGCCACGTCGAGCGCGAGCCCGATGTCCTTGCCGGGGGTGAAGCCGGCGGCCTCGACGGCCTTGAGGATGAAGTCGAGGGCCTCGCGGTTGGTGGGCAGGTCGGGGGCGAAGCCGCCCTCGTCGCCGAGGCCCGTGGCGAAGCCGGCCTTCTTCAGCTGCGCCTTGAGCGCGTGGTAGATCTCGACGCCCCAGCGCAGGCCCTCCGAGAAGGACTCGGCGCCCAGCGGGACCGCCATGAACTCCTGGATGTCGACGCCGGTGTCGGCGTGCGCGCCTCCGTTGATGATGTTCATCAGCGGCACGGGCAGAGTGTGGGCGTTCGGGCCGCCGACGTAGCGGAAGAGGTCGAGGTCTGCCGACTGCGCGGCGGCCTTGGCGACCGCGAGGCTGACGCCCAGGATCGCGTTGGCGCCCAGGCGCGACTTGTTCTCGGTGCCGTCGAGCTCGATCAGCTCGGCGTCGACGAGGCGCTGGTCGGTGGCGTCGAAGCCCTCGATGGCCGGGCCGATCTCGTCGATGACGGCGTCGACCGCCTTCTGCACGCCCTTGCCGAGGTAGCGCTCGGAGTCGCCGTCGCGCAGCTCGTACGCCTCGAAGGCACCGGTGGACGCGCCGGAGGGCACGGCCGCTCGCGAGGACGCGCCGTCCTCGAGCAGGACCTCGACCTCGACCGTGGGGTTGCCACGGGAGTCCAGAATTTCTCGGGCGACGACTGCCTCGATAAGGGCCACAACTATCTCCTCTTGACGGGTGCGCTCCCGGAGGGTGGGAGCGGTCGGGAAGGAGTCTACTGACCGCCCCCGAACGGCAGGGGAACGCGGGGCGTGCGTAGACTTCCAGGGCCCTGAACACAGCAGCGCGCCCGCGCGCGAGCCGATCCGGAGGATCCCGTGACCACGACCGCCGCCGCCCTCGTCGAGCGCCTCACCGAGGTCGTCCCCGACTTCCCCGAGCCCGGGATCCTGTTCCGCGATCTGACTCCGGTCTTCGGCGACGGCGAGGCGCTGCGCGCGGTGGCCGACGCGCTGCTGGAGCCCTACCGCGGCCGGATCGACGCGATCGCCGGGGTGGAGGCGCGCGGCTTCCTGCTCGCAGCGGCCGCCGCCTACTCGGCGGGGCTCGGCGTCGTCACCATCCGCAAGCCCGGCAAGCTCCCCCGCGCCGTCCTGCGCGAGGACGCGACGCTCGAGTACGGCACGACGACCCTCGAGGTGCACGAGGACGCGGTGCCGAAGGGTGCGCGGCTCCTGCTCGTCGACGACGTGCTCGCCACCGGCGGCACGCTCGATGCGAGCCGCCGGCTGATCGAGCGGGCCGGCTGGAGCCTCGAGGGCATCGCCGTCGTGATGGAGCTCGACGGTCTCGGCGGCCGCGAGCTGCTCGCCGGCAGCCGCGTCGACGCGCTCGTCACCGTCTGAGGCGCCGGCACCCGGACACGCCGCCCGGATGCCGGCGCGCGCTCAGTTGAGCGAGAGTGACATCCGGGACAGCACGAAGGTCTCGACGACCTGGACGAGCATGTAGAGCACGAGCGAGACGCCCGTGACGAGCACGACCGCCGACCAGACGTCGTCGAAGCGCGCCTGGGTCGACCACTTCGAGATCGTGCCGCCGATTCCGCCGCCCGTCGACAGCCACTCCGCGAGGAGGGCGCCCGTGATCGCACCGGGCACGGAGATGCGGATGGCCGCGAAGAGCGAGGGCAGGGCGCCGGGGATCGCGACCTTGCGGATCGCGGTGAGCGTGGATCCGCCGTAGACCGCGACCACGTCCAGCATCTGCGGCGACGCGTTCTTGAGTCCGAAGGCGATCGTGACCAGGGCCGGGAAGAGCACCACGATGCCGCCGACGACCGCGACGGACGCGACGGTGCCCTGGCCGAACACCAGGATGATCAGCGGCGCCATCGCGATGAGCGGAACCGAGCGCAGCAGCAGCGCGAAGGGCATCAGGGCGTGCTCGACGCCCTTGGAGAGCCGGAACAGGATCGCCACGAGGATCGCGACCGCGAGACCGGCGGCGAAGCCGATGAAGGAGTCCCAGAGGGTGACCGCGAAGAGCGCGCCCAGCTCGGCGCGGTGCTCGGCGGCGCTCTCGCCGGTGACGAGGTGGTCCCAGACGTCCCACGGCCCCTTGATCACGTAGGGCGAGACGCCGCTGAAGAGGATGACGCCGATCCAGATCGCGAGGACGATCACGATCGTCGACAGGGCGATCAGCGCGCTCTTGCGCAGGCTCTTGAGCGTCGCGCCCAGCGCCGCCGAGCGCAGCTGCCGGCGGAGCTCGTCGACCGCGAGGATCGACGTGTCGGTCGACTGCTCGGTCCTGCCGCGGGTGAGGGTCATGATCGCGCCTGCTTTCCGGAGGACCAGGGCGCGACGAGGCGGCCGATCAGTCCGACGATGCCGTAGCCCAGGAGCGCGACTCCCGCGCAGAGCAGGAAGAGCGCCCAGACGCGCGGCGAGTTGAGCGAGACCTGCGCGGCGACCAGGATCGGCCCCACCCCGGTCTCGATCTTGCCGAAGTACTCCCCCAGGATCGCGCCGAGGAAGGCCGCGGGGACCGCGATCTGCAGCGCGGAGAGGATGTTGGGCAGGGCCGCGATGAGGCGCACCTTGCGCAGCTGCGTGAGCCTCGTGCCTCCGTAGACCGTGACGACGTCGAGCGACGCCTTGTCGGCCGCCTTGAGCCCCAGGAGGCTGCCCACCACGGTGGTGAAGAACACGGAGAGGCCGGCCAGGAACACCGCGGTCGCGCTCGGCAGGCCGGGGGCCTCGGCGCCGCCCATGATCAGGAGCACCAGGGTGCCGATCGCGACGATCGGGACGCAGTAGGTGACGACAGCGAGCTGCGAGACGATCCCCTCCAGCCACGGCACGACGAGGACGAGGGCCGAGAGCACCAGGGCGATGAGGTTGCCCCAGAAGTAGCCGACGGCGGCCTCGCCGATCGTGACGGAGAAGTTGCGCCAGTAGAAGCCGAAGCCGTCGTCGATCGCGACCTGCACGACCTGCACGGGGGTGGGCACCACGGCGTAGGTCGAGGAGCCGGTGGGCGCGCTGACGAGCGCGATGGCCCACCAGACGGCCACGATGCCGACGACACCGAGGAGTCCGGACGCCCAGGGCGGGAGGGAGAAGGAGCGCCGCTCGAGCGCGGGAGAGGGGGAAGCCGTGGCCACGGTGCGCGTCCTAGTGCTCGTCGGCGGCCGCGCCGCCGTCGCCGAACAGTAGCTCGGAGGCCTGGTCGACGTACGCGTGGAACTCGGGGGTGCGCTGCATCTCGGGCGTGCGCGGGCGGGGCAGGTCGATGTCGATGATCTCCTTGACCCGGCCCGGACGCGGGCTCATCACGGCGACGCGGTCCGAGAGGAAGATCGCCTCGGAGATGCCGTGCGTGACGAGCAGAGTGGTGGCGGGCTTCTCGGTCCAGATGCGCAGCAGCTCGAGGTTCAGCTTCTGGCGCGTCATGTCGTCGAGCGCACCGAACGGCTCGTCGAGCAGGAGCACCTCGGGCTTGAGGATGAGGCACCGCGCGATCGAGACGCGCTGGCGCATGCCTCCCGAGAGCTGAGCGGGCTTGGCCTTCTCGAAGCCGCGCAGGCCCACCAGGTCGATGAGCTCGTCGATGTAGGACTGGTCCACCTTCTTGCCCGCGATCTCGAACGGGAGGCGGATGTTCGACATCACGCTGCGCCACGGCAGGAGCGCGTGGTCCTGGAAGGCGATGCCGAGCTTGTTGTCGCGGCGCAGCTCCTTCGGGGTGCGGCCGTCGACCCGGATGGAGCCGGATGTCGGCTCCTCCAGCCCCGCGAGGATGCGGAGGATCGTCGACTTGCCGCACCCCGAGGGGCCCAGCAGCGCGAGGAAGCTGCCCTGGTCGGTGTGCAGATCCGTGTCCTGCAGCGCCGTGACGCTGCGGGCGCCCATCCGGAACGTCTTCGACAGGCCGTGGATCTGGATGCCGGTGCCGCCGGCGTCCTGCTCGCGCAGGAGGCCGGCGTCGGTCGTGTCGGTCACGGGTGGTGCCCTTCGTGGAGGTGGATCGGCGCCGGGATCAGGCGGCGTAGTCGACGAGCTCGGGGTTCTCCTCGTAGACCTCGGCGAGGAGGCTCATGTCGAAGAGGTCGTCGGCGGCGATGTCGATGCCGGCGCCGGCGAGCGAGGCGATGGTCTCGCTCTGCAGCTCGTCCGAGATGGTGAAGAGGCCGTTCGCGGCGGTGTCGTCCGAGACGACGAGCTGCTCGGCCTGGATCGTCGCGCCCTCCTTCGAGGAGGCCTCGTCGAGGCCGAGGTCCTTGCCGTACTCCTCGACGGCGAGCATCGCGCCCGCCTCCGGGTCCTGCACGGCGTCGGTCCAGCCCTTGATCTCGGCGACCAGGAACGCCTTCAGCGCGTCGCGCTTCTCGGCGATGGCCTGCTCCGTGACCGTGAAGGTCTCGGCGACGAACGGCAGTCCGTTGTCGGCGAAGGGCAGGTTGACGACCTCGTAGCCCTCGTTCGCGACGGTGATCGCCTCGTTGGTGAGGTAGGCGATGAAGCCGTCGACGGTGCCGTTGATGAGGACGGAGGGGTCGTACTCGACCGGCACGACGGTGAGGTCGGACTCCGAGAGGCCGTTCGCGGCGAGCAGCGCCTGGAAGAGCGAGGTGTTCGACGCCTGGACGCCGATCTTCTTGCCGGCCATGTCGGCCGGGGTGGCGATGTTGCCCGCGGTCGCGATCGAGAGGACCGTGAAGGGGTTCTTCTGGTAGGTCGCGCCGATGATCTTCAGCGGAGCCTCCTGCTGGGCGATCACCGTGCCGACCGAGACGGCGTCGCTGAGCGCGACATCGGCGGAGCCCGAGAGCAGCTCCGCGGTGCCGGTCGACGGGCCCGCGGTGAGGGTGACGCCCGAGAGACCGGCCTCGGTGTAGTAGCCCTTCGAGTCGGCGAAGAACTCGCCCGAGAACTCCTCGTTCTTGATCCAGGAGAGCTGGACCTTCAGGGTGCCGAGGTCGCCGCCCTCGCCGCCGCCACCGGTCGAGCCGGAGGCGTCGGAGGAGCAGGAGGCGAGGACGGAGGCGCCGCCGAGGGCGAGGCCGGCCACGCCCGCCATGCGGAGGAGGCTGCGGCGGTCGAAGGCCGGGGTGCGGAAGGGCGACAGGGTCAAGGGGGACTCCTCGGGTCGAGATCGTCGGGGCTGCTGGGAGCGGCCGCGGTGATGCTGCTGCTGTGGTGCGCGGGTGGCGACGGGAGCCCGTTCAGGCGCGCCAAGTCGCGCCGATCGGGTGCCTCGACGCTATCCTCGGGAGATTTCTCGGGTGTGTCCGCAGATTTCGCGGGTATTAAGGCTCTCACGGATCCGACAACGGATGCGCCACTCCGGCGGACTCGTCCGGCGGATCGGGGGGAGCCCCTCCGGAGCCCGCTCGATCAGCCCAGCCGCTTGAACGTCAGGGAGTCGACGTCCGCGCCGTCGCGCGGAACGAGGGCGAAGCGGGTGAAGCCCGCCGCACCCGCCCGGTCCAGGAGCGGGGTGAGGTTCTTGCTGCGGCGCTCCAGCCGCACCCGGGAGCCGCGCGCGATCAGCTCCTGCTTGAGGGCGAGCAGCGTCTCGGGCGCCGCGTCGCGCTCGTGCACGAGCACGACCGCGTCCGGGCGCTCGTCGACGGGCACGTCGATCAGCTCGACGATCCGCTCGAAGCCGATCGAGAAGCCGCACGCCGGGACGTCCTGCCCGAGGAACCGGCCGATCATGCCGTCGTAGCGCCCTCCTCCGCCCACCGAGGAGCCGGAGGACGGGTGCGCGATCTCGAAGATCGTCCCGGTGTAGTAGCCCATGCCGCGCACGAGGGTGGGGTCGAAGCGGAGCGAGACGCCTGCCGGCAGGGAGCGCAGCGCGCGCGCCAGGGTCTCGAGGGCGAGCACGGCCTCGGGATCGACGCCCTCGGGCAGGATCCCGAGGATCTCGGACTCCTCGAGCGGCACTCCCCCGCCGCTCACCGCCCCCTCGATGCGCGCGAGGTAGCCGCCGAGGACCGCGGCGGCGTCGGCTCCGTCGGCCTCGAGCTCGGCGACGACGCCCGAGGCGCCGATCTTGTCGAGCTTGTCGATCGAGATCAGGGCCTGCCCGAAGCGCTCGGGCGCGAATCCGCAGTGCTCGAGGATGCCCAGCAGGAGCCGGCGGTCGTTGATGCGGATCGTGCAGTCGCGCAGACCCAGGGTGTCGAGCGCCGAGGCCGTCGCGGTGATCAGCTCGACCTCGGCCAGCTGCCCGGGCTCGCCGATGATGTCGATGTCGCACTGCACGAACTGGCGGTAGCGGCCCTTCTGCGGGCGCTCGGCGCGCCAGACGGGGGCGATCTGCACCGAGCGGAAGACGGTGGGCAGCTCGGCCCGGTGCGTCGCGTAGAAGCGGGCGAGCGGCACGGTGAGGTCGAAGCGGAGCCCCAGGTCGGCGAGCGCCGACGGGTCGTCGGAGGCGGCGGCCGCGGCGAGGTCGTCGTGGGAGAGGCCGCGTCGCAGCACGCTGAAGGCGAGCTTCTCGTTGTCGCCGCCGAGGCCCGAGTGCAGTCGCTCGAAGTCCTCGACGACGGGGGTCTCGATCTCGTCGAAGCCGTGCGACGCGTAGACGCGGCGGATGACGGCGAGCGCGTGCTCGCGCTTCGCCTTGTCGGCCGGGAGGAAGTCGCGCATGCCGCGGGGCGGGGTGATCGAGGAGGCCATGGGGACGATTCTCCCAGACGACCGGCAGCGGACGGGGCGGCCGAGGGGGGCCTGCGCGGCCGGTCCCGCCGTCGGCCGCACTCCTCCGTCGCTACTGCGCCGCTACTCCGCCGCGCGCTCGCGCTCGACGGCGCGGATCTCGTCCTGGAGGTCGCGGGTCGCGGTGCGGAGCGCGCGCTCGGCGTCCAGGCCCTGGGCGCGCGCGGAGGCGACGATGGCGAGCAGCAGCGGGCCGAGGTCGTCCTCCGACTCGATGGGCAGGGGCCCCTCCCCCGCGTCGACGATGCCGAGGGTCGTCGCCTTGCCGATCACCTTGTCGGCGAGCGCCAGCGCGGGCATGCCCTGCGGGATGCCGTCGAGCACGCTCGTGCGATGCGGCTTCTCGGTCCTCTTCAGCTCGTCCCAGACCGCGATGACGTCGTCGGCCGTCTCGGCCGTGGCGTCGCCGAAGACGTGCGGGTGCCGGCCGATCATCTTGGCGTTCATGTGCGCGGCGACGTCCTCGATGGTGAACGGCTCGGAGCCGTCGGCGGCGAGATCGGCGTGGAAGAGCACCTGGTAGAGCACGTCGCCGAGCTCCTCGATCAGATCGGCGCGGTCGCCCGCCTCGATCGCGTCGACGAGCTCGTGCGACTCCTCGATGAGGTAGCGCACGAGCGATTCGTGGGTCTGCTCGGCGTCCCACGGGCAGCCGCCCGGGGCGCGGAGGACGTGGACGGTGCGGATGAGCTCGTCGAGCCGGGGATGCGCGGTCACCCGGCCATCCTCGCATCCGCGGCCCGGGGCGCTCCTCAGGCGCGGGCGAGGCGGTGCCGCGCGGTGAGCAGGCACGCGAGCACCGCGAGCGGCGCCGCGACGGCGAGGCCGGGGGCGGTCGCGACTCCGACGGCGGCGGCGCCCGTCACGAGCACGCCGGCCAGGTTCCAGAGCAGCACCATCGCTCCGGCGCCGTCGCCGAT
>NZ_JAMRYM010000122.1:0-8345 GCF_023743255.1 Rathayibacter rubneri
GGCTCGGGGTGCGGGGCTCGGGGGTGCGATCCGCAGGTGTCGGCGCGATCTGCAGGTGTGCCGATCTGCAGGACTCCGCACCGTGTGCAGGGGATCGATGTGCGATCTGCAGGGGATCCTCGCGGGAAAGGGCGTTCCTCCGCTCGGAGGACCCGGGAACGCGCTGATCCCCTGCAGATCGGACAGATGACTGCAGACCACGCACGCGCCTGCAGATCGCGCACGCTCCTGCAGATCGTGCACGCGCCTGCAGACCGTGCGGACGACCGGAGGCGCCGGGTCGGGTCCCGACGCCTCCGGGGCCGGCGGCTACTTCGCGTTCGCGGTGTCGAGCGCGTCCTGCAGGTTCGTCTGCAGGTCGGCGAGGATCGCCTCCGGGTCGCCCGACGCCAGGCCCTCGAGGGCCGAGTTGAAGTCGGTGATCACGGTGGCGGCGCCCGCGAAGGCGACGGGGCTGACGGCGTAGTCGTTGCCCGTCACGAAGGCGGCGTTCTCGGGGTACTTCGTCGCGTACTCCGCGGCTCCCGACTCGGTCGAGGGGATCACTCCGAAGGCGTCCGAGAAGGCGAGCTGCTGCTCATCGGCGGTGAGGGCCTCGACGAGCGACTGCGCCTGCTCCGCGGTCTCGCTGCCGACCGGGATGCCCCAGCAGTTGCTGAAGGTGAAGGTCGACTTCCCGCCGGGGCCGGCGGGGAGCTCGGCGACGGTGTAGTTCACGTCCGGGTAGTCGGCCTCGAGCGCGCCGTTGATCCACGGTCCCTCGATGACCATCGCGGCGGCGCCCTTGCCGAACGCCTCTCCCGACCAGCCGGAGTCGAGGTCGGCCGGGAACTTCAGCGTCCCGTCTGTCAGCAGCTTCTTCACCTCGGTGAGCCCGGCCACGTTCTCGGGGGTGTCCGCGGTGACGGTCCCGCCGTCGTCGGACAGCAGCGAGCCGCCGGCCTGGTTCATGAAGGTGCCGATCCGCGCGTACTCCGCGCCGAAGGAGAGACCGGTCACGCCGTTCGCGGTGAGCTTCGCGGCGGCCGACTCGAGTCCTGCCCAGTCGGTGGGGATGTCGGCGTCGGTGAGACCGGCAGCGGCCCAGAGGTCGGTGTTGATGACCAGGCCCAGGGTCGAGAAGTCCTTGGGCTCGCAGTAGAACTGGTCGTCGTAGGTGAACGCCTCGCGCAGCGCCGGGTAGAACGCGTCGGCGTTGCCGGCGTCCTGGGCGTAGGGCTCGAGGTAGCGGTTGCTCGCGTAGGTCTGGAACTGGTCCCAGCTCATGTAGAAGAGGTCGGGCGGGTTGCCGCCCGAGAAGCCCTGCCCGAGCTGCTGGGTCAGATCGCTCGCGGCGACGACCTCGACGGAGGTGCCGTTCTCCTCGCCCCAGGCGTTCACGGCGTCGGTGACCGCGGTCGTCTCGGCGTCGCCGGACGAGCCGATCATGACCGTGAGACCGGCGTCGGACGACGAGTCGGAGGAGGAGCCGCCGCTCGAGCAGGCGGCGAGCGCGACCGCGAGGCCGCTCGCGAGGATCGCGGCACCCCAGCGTGCCGCGGTGGAGGTGGATGTCATGGCCTGACCTTTCGTGATCGGGAGGTGCACCGGGAGGTGCTCGGGGCTGTGGGAGTCAGAGGTGGAGGGGCGTGCGCACGACGAGGTGCGGCTCGATGAGGCGATGGGCCTCTCCGGCGGCGAGCTCGCGGTGCACGATGTCGTCGCCGCGCTCGCCGAGGAGCAGCTCGAGGGCGCCGGCGGCGACCGCGCCGAGGTCCTGCTCGACGCTCGAGAGGCCGACGGCGGCGGCGACCGGGGTGTTGTCGAAGCCGACGATCGAGAGGTCGGGTCGCCCGACGGCGACGGCGGCCATCGAGGCGCCGAGCGCGAGGGAGTCCGAGACGCAGACGAGAGCGTCGACCTCGGGGTTCGCCTCGAGGAACGCGATCGCAGCGGACCGGGCCTGCTGCACGTCGTCCTCCGCCTCGGCCCGCAGCAGCGCGACCCCGGGGAACCGCTCCCCCATCACCCGCTCCCAGCCGCTGCGGCGGTCGTCGCCGGTCGCGGATCCGCTCGGCCAGCCGAAGAACGCGAGCGTCGCGCATCCCTCGTCGGCGAGGTGGCGGCTGGCCTGCTCGACCCCGGAGGCGCCGTCGACGTCGACCCAGAGGTGCTGCGGGTCGCCCTGGTCGTCCAGCCCCCAGGGCCGCCCGAAGGTGACGAAGGGAACGCCCTGCTCGCGGAGCCACGCGGTGCGCGGGTCGCCGTAGAAGGTCGAGGTGAGGACGAAGGCGTCCACGTCGGCACCGTCGCGGAGCCGTCCGATCTGCGCGATCTCGTCCTCGGGCGTGCTCGCCGTGTACAGCAGGATCCGCATGCCGCGGGCGTCCGCCTGCTCGGTGACGGCGTGGAGGAACCGGTCGAGCAGGCTGCCCGAGATGCCGTCGAGCACGCGGTCCATCCGGACGCCGATCGTGCCCGACTTGCGGGTGCGCAGGCGGCGGGCGGAGGCGTGCGGACGGTACTGGAGATCGGCGATCGCCTTCTCGACCCGCTCACGGGTGGCCGGACGCACGATCGACGGGCTGTTGAGCACGTTCGAGACGGTCTGGCGCGAGACTCCGGCGGCGCGGGCCACGTCCTCGACGGTCGGCAGTGCCATGCGTCCTCCTCGACGGGTCCCGGTGCTTTGATCGTTCAAACCGCTGGTGGATCGCCGGTTTGATCGATCCAATCCGAGTGCTACATTACCTCCGACCGCGGTGCTGTCAACCGGCAGCCACCGACGGACCGATCCCCCCCAGGCGCTGCACGACGCGCCCCGCACCGACGATTCAGTGAGGAGTCGACCGTGACGACCGAGCGCGACGACCGCAGCAGCACGCCCCTCCAGCCCCTCCTCCACGAGGCCGTCGTGCTCCTCCGCGCGCCCTCGCAGCTGTGGTGCGACGAGGCGGGCGAGGTGGGCGGGCAGCCGATCCACGGGCTGTACCACGGCGACGTCCGGGTCCTCGCGGGCGCGGCCCTCCTCGTCGGCGGCCTCCCCCTCGAGCCGATCGCGGCGGGTCGCGACGGCGCCTCCTCCGCCCGCTTCACCGGCCTCGCCCGACGCCTCGACGACGCCGCAGCCGATCCGCGCTTCCGCGTCGTCCGCACGCGCACGGTCGCCGCCGGCTCGCTCCGCGAGAGCATCCGACTCGAGTCGGCTCTGCCCGACGCCGTCGCCACCCGTCTCGAGCTCGCGCTCGAGCCCGACTTCTCCCTCGTGCACGTCGTGAAGGCCGGGCTGCGCGGCGACGCCGACGTCCGCACCGAGGCGGGCGACGGCTCCGTCGTCTGCACCTCGGGCAGCACCCGCGCCGACGTGCGCGCCGAGGGCGCCGCCATCACGGCGGGATCGACCACGACCCTCTCGTGGGACGTCGTGGTCCCCGCCCGCGGGGCCGTGGAGGTGGAGTGGAGCATCGCCATGGAGGACTCGGCCGCCGTCGTCGCCGGAGCACCCGGGCCCGCGGAGTGGAGCGGCGCGACCGTGGAGGCCGGCGACTCCCGCCTCTCCTCCTGGTGCCGGGTCGCCCTCGACGACCTCGACGCCCTGCGGATGGTCACCGTCGACCGCCCCGACGAGCCGTTCCTCGCCGCCGGCGCCCCCTGGTTCTTCACCCTCTTCGGCCGCGACTCGATCTGGGCGGCGCGGATGCTGCTCCCGCTCGGCACCGGCATCGCCGGCTCGACCCTGCGCGTGCTCGCCGGCCTGCAGGGCACCGAGCACGTCGCCGCCACCGCCGAGCAGCCCGGCAAGATCATGCACGAGCTGCGCTCGACGACCCTCGAGATCCCCGGCGAGGGCGTCTCGCTCCCGCCGCTCTACTTCGGCACGGTCGACGCCACGGCGCTCTGGATCTGCCTGCTGCACGACGCGTGGCGCTGGGGCCTCCCCGACTCCGAGGTCGAGGCGCTGCTGCCCGCGCTCGAGGCGGCGCTGCGCTGGCTCCGCGACTCCGGGGACTCGGACGGCGACGGCCTGCTGGAGTACGTCGACACCACCGGTCACGGCCTGGCCAACCAGGGCTGGAAGGACTCGGGGGACTCGATCCAGTGGCGCGACGGCTCCCTCGCCGAGGGTCCGATCGCGCTCTGCGAGGTGCAGGCCTACGCCTACGAGGCGGCGATCGGAGGCGCGGCGCTGCTCGACCGGTTCGGCCTCGACGGCTCCGGCTGGCGTGAGTGGGCCGCCGCGCTGAAGACCCGCTTCGCCGAGTCGTTCTGGATCGACACGGCCGATGGCGGCTACCCCGCGATCGCTCTGGACGCGCAGAAGCGCCCCGTCGACACCGTCACGAGCAACATCGGCCACCTGCTGGGCACCGGCATCCTGCCCCCCGACCGCGCCGCGCGCGTGGCCGAGCTGCTGGTCTCGCCGGAGCTCTCGTCCGGCTACGGCCTGCGCACGATGTCGACCGACTCCGACGGCTACTGGCCGCTCTCGTACCACGGAGGCACCGTCTGGGCGCACGACACCGCCATCGCCGTCACGGGGCTCGCCCGCGATGGCTTCGGCGCCGAGGCGACGACGCTCGCGCGCGGCCTCCTCGCCGCCGCCGAGGGATTCGGCTACCGGATGCCCGAGCTGCACTCCGGCGACTCCGCGGACGAGTCGCCCGCCCCCGTGCCCTACCCCGCGGCCTGCCGCCCGCAGGCCTGGTCGGCGGCGTCGGCGGTCGCCGTGCTGTCGGCCGCGCTCGGCCTCGCTCCCGGCGGGGAGACGCTGGTCGTCGCACCGCTCTCGCCCGCACTCGCCGGACCGATCCGGGTCGACGGGATCCGCCACCGCGGCTCCGTCGTGCCGGTCGATTGGGACGGGCGCCTCTGACGCGACGGCCGCGCTCGAGCCTCAGGGCAGCCGCGCCACCACCGCGCGCGCGATCGTGCGCCCCGAGCGGTTCGCTCCGATCGTCGACGCCGTCGGCCCGTAGCCCGCGAAGAACACCCGCGGATCGGTGAGGGACGCCCCGTCGGCCACCGCCACTCCGCCCTCGCGCTCGCGGAGCCCGAGCGGCGCGAGATGACGCAGCTCGGGGCGGAACCCCGTCGCCCAGATGATCGCGTCGGCACGGGTGAAGCTCCCGTCGGGCCAGCGCACCCCGTCCTCCTCGATCGAGCGGAAGACGCCGCGCTCGCGGAGCACCCCGCGCTCGATGCCCGCCACGACGCGACGGGTGCGCTGCACTCCCGTGCCGCCGACGATGCTCGGGAGGGCGCGGCCCTCGCGGGCGGCGCGGTCCTGCTCGCGCACCGCCTCGACCGCCGACTCGAGGGCGAGCTGCTCGCCGTCGCGGTAGTCGACCGGGCGGCGCGTCGCCCAGGTGACGGTGCGGGCGATGCGCTCGAGCTCGAGCAGGAAGCCGATCGCCGACGTGCCGCCGCCCACCACGACGACCTGCTTCCCGGCGAAGTCCTCGGCGCGCACGTACTCGGTGGTGTCGATCTGGACGCCCCGGAACCGGTCCCGGCCGGGGTAGTACGGCACGAAGGGCGAGCCCCAGGTGCCGGTCGCGTTCACGACGATCCGAGCGCGCTCGACCCCGCGGTCGGTCTCGACCACGAGAGCGGAGGAGCGGTCGCCCGGCGTCGCACTCGTGACGCTGCGCACCGCCTCCGGCCGGCGCACGGCCAGTCCGTAGGCGTCCTCGTAGTGCGCGTAGTACTCGCGGACCACGTCGCGGGCGGGACGGCGGCGGTCGGCAGTGGCGAAGGAGAGGCCGATGCGGTCCATCCCGGGCAGGTCGTGCACGCGGTGCGCCGACCCCAGCCGCAGGGCCTCCCAGCGGAACTGCCAGGCACCTCCCGGCCACGGTCCCCGGTCGAGCACGGCGACGTCGCGACCGGGCTCGAGGCCGAGTCTGCGCAGGTAGTAGGCGACCGCGAGGCCCGCCTGACCGGCGCCGATGACGACGACCGGGCGCGGATCGGGGGTGGTGTCCACGCCGCTCCCCACGTCCTCGAGGGGCGGTCGCCGCCGGGATGCCGGAGCCCCGGAGTGGCGTGTGCCCCGTCTGCTAAACTACCGGGTAGATTTCACTGTTCTCAGTTCGGGCTCTTCTCCATCCGCTCGGACCGATCACAACCTGTTCTGTCAATCACACATCCAGCCGGCTTCATCGCCCGTCTGGCCTGTCATCGTGAGGGGGTCACCCATGGGGCGCGGCCGTCAGAAGGCGAAGAACACCAAGATCGCCCGGGAGCTGAAGTCGTTCAGCCCGGCGGTCGATTACAGTGCGCTCGAGCGCGAGCTCAGCCACCCGGACGAGCCGGACTACTCGAAGTGGATCGACGCCGAGGACGACGGCGACGACACCGACTTCGTCGAGGAGCAGCACCAGAAGCGTGCGTGACGCGAAGTCGTCGTCGGGGTCGTCCGGTTCGGACGGCCCCGATCTGCGTTCCGGCGCCGAGCCGCCGACCGGCGAGGGCACCGCGTCCGCGGCCCGCGTCGAGCAGCTGTCGACCCGCATCGCCTACGAGACCCCCTGGATCCGCGTGCGCGAGGACGAGGTGCTCTGGCCGGGCGGGAGCACGGGCGTCTACTCCGTCGTCGAGCGCGACGACTACGCCCTCGTGCTGCCGCGCGAGGGCGAGGGCTTCTGGCTCGTCGAGCAGTTCCGCTACCCGATCGGTCGCCGGGCCTGGGAGTTCCCGGCCGGCGGCTGGCCGCACGGCTCCCCCGGCGGCGACCCGCTCGCCCTCGCCGCCGCCGAGCTGCGGGAGGAGACCGGGCTGCGCGCGGGACGCCTCCGGCATCTGGGGCGCCTGAGCGAGGCCTACGGCTTCGTGTCGCAGGCGGTCGACGTGTTCCTCGCCGAGGAGCTCGAGCACGGCGAGCACGCGCGCGAGGCGACCGAGTCCGACATGGAGCAGCGGTGGTTCTCCGACCGCGAGGTCGCGCAGCTCGTCCGCTCGGGGGCGATGGTCGAGACGGCCGCCGTCGCGGCGCTCGGGCTGTTCTGGATGGACCGCGGGCTCGTCCCGTGATCGGCGCGATGTCGGTGGTCACCGGCATGCTCGGCGGATGACTCCGCCGTCCGCGCCGCGGACCCCCGCCGTGCCGCTCCCCGTGTGGCGGTCCGAGCGCCGCGGCCGCGACCTCGACGAGGCCCGCGCCTTCTACGAGCAGGGGTACAACGGCTCCGGCTTCCGCGCCGAGCGCTCCGCGACGCCGTTCGCCTACCGCTACGCGACGACCGGCGAGGGCCCGGTGAGCCTGCACTCCGCGTCGTTCCTCGGCCACGTGCGCGGCTCCGTCGATCCGGCCGGCGTCTACGTCGTGCTCTGGCTGACCCAGGGCCGCGCCGTCGTCGATCTGGGGCGCGACGACAACCGGCTCGTCGTCGGGCGGCCCGCCGTCTTCCCGACGGGCCGCCCCTTCGGCTTCGAGGCGCACGAGTACCGGAACGCGCTCGTCCACTTCGAGGCCGCCTACCTCGAGCGCGCGGCGGCCGAGCTGCACGGCACCGAGCCGGGGCCGATCCTGTTCGCCCCCGTCGTGAGCGACCCGGCGCCCTGGTGGGCCGCGGTCCGCGGGCTGCGCGACACCCTCGCCGTCGCCGACGCGCCCACCGCACTGCAGCGCGATTCCGCCTCGCGCTTCGCGGCGCAGGCCGTGCTGCGCGCCTTCGTGCACCGCGTCGTGCCGCTCCCCGTCACTCCGCCGACCGTGAGCGCCCGGCGCCTGCGCCGGGCAGTCGAGTTCCTGCACGCGAACGCCGACCTCCCGCTCGGAGTCGCCGACATCGCCGAGGCCGCCGGGCTCTCGACCCGCGGACTCCAGCTGGCCTTCCAGCGCGCCTTCGCCACCACTCCGCGCCACTACCTCCGCGGCGTGCGCCTCGAGCGCGCCCGCGACGAGTTGAGCGCCGCCGCTCCCGGCGAGCTCGTCGTCGGCGACGTCGCCGCACACTGGGGCTTCGTCAACGCCGGACGCTTCGCCCAGCACTACGCCCGCCGCTTCGGCGAGCTCCCGCGCCAGACGCTGCGACGCTGATCCCGACCGGGACACCGTGTCCGCTTCCGGACGTGTCCTGAAGCGGGTCTTGTCCCCCCGGGGTGGGGCAAAGACACTGAGACCGCCACGCCGCACCCCGACGGCACACGTGGCGCCCACCCGGCTCTCCCCCTGCCGCGCACCGCGCACCGCAGGCCCTCTTCGGCGCGCCTCCGCAGAACCCGTCCTGCGGAGGCACGCCCGAGCCCCCGCTCCCGCCTACCCGAAAAGCCGTACCCGTGACCCTCAGACACCCTGGTCCCGCCCTCGTCCGCCGACCCTCCGCCTCCGGAGCCGACACCCCCGACACCGCCGTCCTCAGCCC
>NZ_JAMRYM010000123.1:0-8281 GCF_023743255.1 Rathayibacter rubneri
GCCGCGGCCGTCCTCGCCGCGACCGAGCGGATCGTCGTCGGCATCGGGATCCTGCCCGCCGCCGCCCGCGCGGCCGCCTTCACCGCGATGGAGCTCGGCACGCTCGCCGAGCTCTTCCCCGGCCGCGTGCACGCCGGCATCGGGCACGGCATGCCGCACTGGATGCGCGGACTGCGCATCTGGCCGGCCAGTCCCCTGACCCTGCTCGAGGAGCAGTTCGACGCGGTGCGCTCGCTGCTCTCGGGAGCCGAGACGGCGCGCGACGGACGCTACGTCGCGGTCGACTCGCTCCGGCTCGAGACGCCGCCCGCCGTCGTGCCGCCGCTGCTCGCCGGAGTGCGCGGTCCGCGCTCGCTCGAGCTGGCCGGCCGCATCGCCGACGGCGCCGTGCTGGCCGAGCCCGTCACTCCGGAGTACCTCGCCGCGGCCCGCGAGCACCTCGGCACGTCCGGCCGGGTCGTCGCGTACAACGTGGCGGCCGTCGACGACGACGCCTCGGCCGCGCGCCACCTCGTGCGCCCCGGGCTCGAGTGGATCGGCGAGCCGGAGTGGGCGCCGCACATCGACCCGCTGCCCTTCGCCGCGGAGTTCCGCGCACTGCGGGAGCGGAGCGCCGATCGGGCGGCCTTCGTCCGCGATCTGCCGGACGAGTGGGTGGACCAGCTGGCGGTCGTCGGGACCCCGTCGTCCGCCCGCGCGCGGATCGCGGAGCTGCACGCGGGCGGCGCCGCGAGCGTCGTGCTCATGCCGTCGGGCCCGGACGCGTCGGCGGCGCTGGATCAGCTGGCCCGCGTCCTCTGAGAACCGGGGACGCAGCCCTCGACGCGCTCGCAGGAGCACGTCGGCCCGCAGGAACACGTCCGGCTCGCAGGATCCGAGGATCCCTGCGAGCCGGAGCGTGTGCTGCGAGCCGGAGGTCGGCTAGGCCGACATGCGCGCCTTGAGGTTCTCGTCGAGCGTCGCGAGGAACTCCTCGGTCGTCTGCCAGCCCTGGTCGGGGCCGACGAGCAGCGCGAGGTCCTTCGTCATCTTGCCGGACTCGACCGTCTTGATGACGACGTCCTCGAGCGCGAGCGAGAAGTCGATGAGCTCCTGGTTGCCGTCGAGCTTGCCGCGGTGCGCGAGTCCGCGCGTCCACGCGTAGATCGAGGCGATCGGGTTCGTCGAGGTGGGCTTGCCCGCCTGGTGCTGGCGGTAGTGGCGCGTCACCGTGCCGTGCGCCGCCTCGGCCTCGACGACGGAGCCGTCGGGAGTCGAGAGGACCGAGGTCATGAGGCCCAGCGAGCCGAAGCCCTGCGCCACGGTGTCGGACTGCACGTCGCCGTCGTAGTTCTTGCAGGCCCAGACGTAGCCGCCCTCCCACTTCATGGCCGAGGCGACCATGTCGTCGATGAGGCGGTGCTCGTAGGTCAGGCCGGCGGCGTCGAAGCGCTCCTTGAACTCGGTCTGGAAGATCTCCTCGAAGATGTCCTTGAAGCGGCCGTCGTAGGCCTTGAGGATCGTGTTCTTCGTCGAGAGGTAGACCGGGTAGTTGCGGGTCAGCCCGTAGTTGAGCGACGAGCGCGCGAAGTCGCGGATCGAGGCGTCCTGGTTGTACTGGACCTGGGCGATGCCGTCGTCGGGCGCCTTGTAGACCTCGAACTTCATCGGCTCGGAGCCGTCCTCGGGGGTGAACTCGACGGTGAGCGTGCCCTTGCCCTTGAAGACGAAGTCGGTGGCGCGGTACTGGTCGCCGAACGCGTGGCGACCGATGATGATCGGCTTGTTCCAGCCCGGCACCAGGCGCGGGATGTTCGAGATGATGATCGGCTCGCGGAAGATGACGCCGCCGAGGATGTTGCGGATCGTGCCGTTGGGCGACTTCCACATCTTCTTCAGGCCGAACTCCTCGACCCGCGCCTCGTCGGGCGTGATGGTCGCGCACTTGACGCCGACGCCGTGCTTCTGGATGGCGTGCGCCGCGTCGATCGTGACCTGGTCGTCGGTCGCGTCGCGGTGCTCCATGCCGAGGTCGTAGTACTCGAGGTTCACGTCGAGGTACGGGTGGATGAGGGTGTCCTTGATCTTCTGCCAGATGATCCGCGTCATCTCGTCGCCGTCGAGCTCGACGACGGTTCCCTCAACCTTGATCTTGGACATTGCTCTCCCATGGTCTCGTGAAGCGCCCCGCCTCTGCGCGGGACGGGCGGCTCTCGGCCGCGTCAGACGGCCTCCGCCAGCTTACCCGAGGGGCGAAGTGTCTCGACGTCGAGACAGTTGCCGGGACGGCCCGCTCCGTGCCGGCGCCTCTCGTCCGCCCGGAGGATGCCGCCGGAGGACCGGCCCGCTAGATTGACCGCATGAGTGCACTGCGTCTGGAAGAGCTGTCGGCCTCGAACATCTCCGCCGTCAACGGACTGAGCCTCAAACCGGGCCAGGAGCAGTTCGTGGCGCCGGTGTCCTACTCCGCCGCCGCCGCGGTCATCGACCCCGGGGCCGCCTGGCAGCGGGCGATCCTCGACGGCGACGAGCTCGTGGGCTTCATCCACGCGCACTTCGACGCGGACGCCGCGGAGGAGTTCCGCAGCTGCATCTGGCGCATCAACATCGACGCCGCGAAGCAGGGCCGCGGAGTCGGCACGTTCGCCGTCCGTGCCGCCGCCGACGAGGCGCGGAGCCGCGGCTTCGACACGCTCACCGTCATCTGGGAGTCCGGCGAGGACGGCCCCGACCAGTTCTTCCGCTGGGTCGGCTTCGAGGTCGTCGGCGAGACCCCGTACGGCGAGAACATCGGGGCTCTGACGCTCTGACCCCTCGGGATCGCGACGGGTCGTCCGAGCAGGTCGACCCGGACGCCGGAGGCGCACCCGACTTCGTCACGGCCGTGCTGGCCGTCGTCGACTCGATCCCTCCCGGGCGCGTCATGGCCTACGGAGACATCGCCGCGGTCCTCGGGACCCGTGCCGCCAGGGCGGTCGGCACCGTCATGGCCCGCTACGGCTCCGGCACCGCGTGGTGGCGAGTCGTCCGCTCCGGTGGCGCCCCTCCGATCGGCCACGAGGACCGCGCTCGGGTGGAGTACGAGCGGGAGGGCACTCCGCTGGTCGAGACGGCGGGCGGCTACCGCGTCGACGTGCGGACCGCCCGTTGGACCGGTCCGCCCGCCGGAGCCCGGACCAGCGGGTCCGCCGGCACCTAGACCAGGGAGTCGCGCCAGGCCGCGTGGAGCACGGCGAACCGGCCCTCGCCCGCGATGAGCGCCTCCGGCGTCCCGTCCTCGACGATGCGGCCGTGCTCCATGACGAGCACGCGGTCCGCGATCGCGACCGTCGACAGCCGGTGCGCGATGATCACGGCCGTCCGGTCGGCGAGCAGGGTCTGCAGCCCCTGCTGCACGAGGCGCTCGCTCGGGATGTCGAGCGAGGAGGTCGCCTCGTCGAGGATCAGCACCGCCGGGTCCGCGAGGAACGCGCGCGCGAACGAGATCAGCTGGCGCTGCCCGGCCGAGACGCGCCCGCCGCGCTTGTTCACGTCGGTGTCGTAGCCGTCGGGCAGCGAGACGATGAACTCGTGCGCCCCGACCGCCTCCGCGGCCCGCACGATCTCGTCGTAGCCGGCCGAGGGCCGGCCGATCGCGATGTTGTCGGCGACCGAGCCCGAGAAGAGGTACGCCTCCTGGGTGACCATGACGATCGCGCGGCGGAGGTCCTTCGGGTGCAGCGAGCGGAGGTCGACGCCGTCCAGACTCACCGCTCCGTCGGTCGGATCGTAGAAGCGCGAGAGCAGCTTCGCGAGCGTGGACTTGCCGGCGCCCGTGGATCCGACCAGGGCGATGGTCTGCCCGGCGGGGATCTCGAGGTCGAAGCGGGGCAGGATCTCGCGGTCGGCCGTGTAGGCGAAGCGCACCCCCTCGAAGGCGATGCGTCCGCGGGCCTCGTAGAGATCGATCGGGCGCGCGGGATCGGGCACGCCGGGCTCCTCCGCGAGCACGCCCGAGATCTTCTCGAGCGCCGCCGCGGCCGACTGGTAGGAGTTGTAGAACATCGCCATCTCCTCCATCGGATCGAAGAAGCGCCGCGTGTAGAGCAGGACCGCGAGCAGCGCCCCGATCTCGAGCCCGCCGTCGAGCACCCGGATGCCGCCCAGCAGCAGCACGACGGCGACGGTCACGTTGCCGATCAGCACGAGCCCCGGGTCGAAGGTGCCGAACAGCGCGAAGACCCGCTTGTAGGTCACGCGGTAGCGCTCGACGAGCTCGCCGAAGACCGACTCGTTGCGCTTCTCGGTGCGGAACGCCTGCACCGCCCGGATGCCCGTCATCGTCTCGACGAACTGCACGATCAGGCGGGAGGACGCGACGCGGGTGCCGCGGAAGAGCGCCTGCGACCGCTTCTGGAACCAGCGGGTCAGGATCGCCAGCGGCACGAGGGCGCAGGCGAGCACGAGTCCGCTCGGCGGATCGAGCGAGACGAGGGCGATCGCCACGAAGCCCATGTACAGAGCGCCCTGCACGAGCTGGTTGATCCCGGAGTCGAGCAGCTCGCGGATGGAGTCGAGGTCGCTCGTCTGACGCGAGATGATGCGCCCCGAGGTGTAGTTCTCGTGGAACTCCAGGCTGAGCCTCTGCGTGTGCAGGAACACGCGCTTGCGCAGGTCGATCAGGATCGCCTGGCTGACCCGGGCCGAGAGCACCGTGTACCAGGCGACCAGGAGCGCGCCGGTGAGCCCCGTGAGCACGTACGCGCCGACGGTGAGCAGCAGCGGAGTCGCGTCGCCGGCCAGGACCGCCGGCAGGCCGTTGTCGATGCCGGCCGCGATCAGGGCCGGACCCGCCACCTGGGCGGCGGTCGAGACGACGACGACCACCGCGGTCAGGATCAGCCTCAGCCGCAGCGGCTTCAGCAGCGAGCCCAGGAGGCGCAGCGAGCGGCGGCGCATCTCGGCGGACTCGGCGCGGGTCAGGTCGTCGCGCTCCTCGGTCGATCCGAGCGTGCTCATGAGGTCGCCTCCTGATCGGCGGTCGCGGTGCGGGGGCGGGACCCGGCGCGCTCGGCGCCCGGCGCGCGGGTCTGCTCGTCCTCCTCGAGGCTCGAGACGACGAAGCGGTAGTGCGGGCTGCTCGCGAGCAGCTCGGTGTGGGTGCCCACGGCGGTGACGCGTCCCTCCTCGAGGAGCGCGACGCGGTCGGCGAGCGCGACCGTGGACGGCCGGTGGGCGACGATCAGCGCGGTCGTGTCGCCGAGGACGCGGCGCAGCCCCGCCTCGACGCGCGCCTCGGTGTCGACGTCGAGCGCCGACAGCGGGTCGTCGAGGACGAGCACGGACGGGCGCGCGGCGATCGCGCGGGCGAGGGCGAGCCGCTGGCGCTGTCCGCCGGACAGGCTCATCCCCTCCTCGCCGACCGTCGTGTCGAGCCCGTCGGGCAGCGCGTGCACGAAGCCCGCCTGGGCGATCTCGAGGGCCTCGAGCAGCTCCTCCTCGCTCGCCTCCGGGCGCCCCAGCAGCACGTTCTCGCGGACGGACGTCGAGAAGAGGGTCGCGTCCTCGAACGCCATGCCGACGTGCGAGCGCAGCTCCTCCCGGCGCATCCGGCGGACGTCCACCCCGTCGATCTCGATCGACCCGGCGGTCACGTCGTAGAGGCGGGGAAGGAGCGCGGTCAGCGTCGTCTTGCCCGACCCCGTCACTCCGACCAGCGCCATCGTCTCGCCCGGCTCGACCTCGAGGTCGACGCCGTCGAGGAGGTCGACCGCGTCGGCCGGGGCGTCCTGGTAGCGGAAGTGGACGTCCCGGAAGGTCACCCGGCCGCGCGGGTCCGCGATCGAGACGGGCTCCGCCGGGTCGGTGATCGTGTTCTCGCTGTCCATGACCTCGAAGTAGCGGTCGACGGCGGTGCGCGTGTCGAAGGTCATCGAGAGGAGGAAGCCGATCGACTCGACCGGCCAGCGCAGCACGGTCGCCGTGGCGAAGAACGCGAACAGCTCGCCGACGCTCAGCTGACCGTCGGCCGCGAGCCACACCCCGCCGAGCAGGCACAGCGCGAAGGCCACGTCCGGGACCAGCAGGAGGATCAGCCAGATGCCGGCGATGGCCTTCGCCTTGGCGATCTCGGTGCCGCGCAGCAGCTCCGCCTGGTCGGCGAAGCCCTCGAGGGCGTGCTTGCCGCGGCCGAACGCCTTGAGCACGCGGATGCCGTGCACCGACTGCTCGACGGTCGTCGCGAGGTCGCCCGCCTGGTCCTGGCTCCGGCGCGCGATGCTCGAGTAGCGCTTCTCGAACAGGAAGCCGTAGATCCAGACGGGGATCGAGCAGACGATGAAGAGGACGCCGAGGATCGGGTTCCAATAGACGAGCACGCCGAAGCCGACGAGGATCGTCAGGGCGTTGACGACGAGCAGCACGAAGCCGAAGGCGATCCAGCGGCGGATGAGGCTGAGGTCGCTCACCGCGCGGGACAGCAGCTGCCCGCTCTGCCACCGGTCGTGGAACGACACCGGCAGATCCTGCAGGCGCTGGTAGAGCGCGGTGCGCATCCGAGCCTCGACCCGGGTGCTGGGGGTGAGCACCATGCGGCGGCGCAGCGCGATCGCCGCGGCCTCCAGCACGCCGAGTCCGAGCACGAGGAGCACCGGGCCGATCAGCGGACCGAGGTCGCCCGAGCCGGCGGATCCGGCACCCTCGGCGAGCGGACCGTCGACGAGGCGTTGCAGGACGATCGGGATCGCGAGCGAGACGAGACTCGCCACGAGGGCGACCGCGATGCCGATGCTGAGCCGGGGCAGCGCGTCGCCGACGAACGGGAGCAGGCGCAGCAGGACCTTCAGCGTGCCGGGGCGCGGACGGTCACCGGTGGTGGGGACGGACGGGGAGGCGGGTGCGGACACAGGAGTGCTTTCGCGGCGAGGAGCGGAGGGCGCGGTCGGGCGCCGGAGAGGACGAGTGCCGCAGAGCGTCGCTCCGGGCAGCCTTGCAGGCTATACCCGGTCTCGCGGAGGTGTCCACCCGGCCCGGACGGGCGTCGCGGAACGCCCGACCGACGCGCCGTTCAGCGGACGCGCACCGACAGGCAGGTGACGCAGCCCTCGAGCTTCTCGAACTCCGAGACGTCGACCGCGACGACGGTGTAGCCGAGGCCGCGGAGCAGCTCGGCGCTGCGGGGCGCGGACGCCGCCATCAGCAGGGTGTCGTCGTCGAGCACGACGACGTGCGCGCCGGGTTCCTCCGGCATCGGCAGGAAGGAGGGGAAGATCCTCGGCTCGTCGACGACCGGCTCCCAGCCGATGACGGTGCCGTCCGGCAGGGCGGTGACGGCGCTCTTGAGGTGCAGCGCCTTCGTGAGAGGGACGGCCACCACGGTCCAGCCGAGCGGCCGGAGGATCGCGCGCAGCGCCGCGACCCCCTCCGCGTTGGTGCGGCCGCCCCGGCCCACGTAGACGGTGCGCCCGATCTTCAGCACGTCGCCGCCGTCGAGGGTGGCGGGATCCTCGAGGCGGTGCACGGTCAGGTCGAGGGCGCGGACGGCCTCCTCGGCGCCGGCGCTCTCGCCCCGGCGCGACTCTGCACCCGAGCGGGCGAGGACGGCGTGGCCGCCGAAGACGACCACCGCGTCCTCCACGAAGACGGAGTCGGCGTGCTGCGCGGCCGTGGCGGCCTGGACCGTCTCCCAGCCGGCGGCCTCGAGGGCGTCGACGTACTCCTCCCACTGCGCTTCGGCCTTCGCCTGGTCCACAGGGACGCGCTCCAGGTGGGTGAGCTCGCCGTCGCCGAGGTTCGGAGCCGGCTGCCGCACGATCGCGATGCGGCGCTCGACCGGCTGCCGCTCGTCGCGGGCGGGCGCGGAGGACCGCAGGACGCGGCGGCCCAGCGTCGCGGCGGCCACGGTGAAGGCCACCAGGAGGATCAGGTTGAGCCCGCCGAGCGTGTCGAGCACCGAGATCCAGACGGTCCCGTCGAGAGCGGTGCCGCTGGCCGAGACCTGCACGAGGGTGCCGAACAGCGCGCCCACGACGCCCGCGACCAGGCCCGCGAGCGCCGCGGTCCACCATCGCGCGAAGAGCCCCGCGAGTCCGAGGACCACGAGGACCACGAAGGCGAGCGCGCTCGAGAGCAGGAAGTAGGCGTTGACCTGCGGCAGCGACGACGGCTGCAGCTGGTTGCCCACGAAGAACGCGAGCAGATTGGCGAGGTGGGCCGCGAGCGCCGTGGCGGCCGCGGCGGCGAGCGCCGGCAGCACGCGGCGACCGAGGGAGGGGGCGGGCGCGGAGGCGAGCGTCGAGTCGGTGGGCACCCGCCGACCCTACGC
>NZ_JAMRYM010000124.1:0-8154 GCF_023743255.1 Rathayibacter rubneri
GGGGTGGGCACCGCCTCATCCGGGGTCGGGGCCGCCGGGAGGGCGTCGGCTGTCGTGGTCGCGGGCATCGTCCCATGCTACGCGTCGTCAGAACGGGCGTTCTCGGACCGACGGGAACCGGCTGCTCCGGTGTCGGACGCCGGTGCTAGCGTCGGCCCTGCTCGGGCCCCGAGCGCGATCCCGGAGGGGGACGGCATGGTTCTGCAGATGCTCGCCGACGAAACACGGTCGCGTCGCTGCGCCCGGCCGAGGTCGAGCTCGGCGAGCCCGGGCCGGGTTCCGTCCGGATCCGCGTGCGCGCCGCGGGGGTGAACCCCTCCGACGCGAAGCTGCTCTCCGGGGTGTTCGGGCGGGGCCGCACCCCCGTGCGCCCGGGAGGCGAGGTGTCGGGAGTGGTCACCGCCGTGGGCGAGGACGCGGTCGGTCCGCTCGGTGGGCTCCGCGTCGGCGACGAGGTGGTCGCCTTCCGCGTCTCGGGCGGCTGGAGCGAGGAGCTGACCGCGAAGGCGTCGTCCGTCCTGCCCAAGCCCGCGGGGCTCGGCTGGGAGGCCGCGGCCGGACTCCTGCTGACCGGCACGACCGCGGTGCACCTGCTCGAGGCCACCCGGGTGGCGGCGGGCGAGACCGTGCTCGTGCACGGGGCGAGCGGAGCCGTCGGCACCCTCCTCGTGCAGCTGGCCGTCGCGCGCGGAGCCCGCGTGCTCGGCACGGCGAGCGGGCGCGGCGCCCCGGTCGTGCGGCGCTTCGGCGGCGAACCCCTGGACTACGGGCCGGGCCTCGAGCAGCGCGTGCGGGACGCCGCACCCGACGGGGTGGACGTCGCGCTCGACACGGCCGGCACCGACGAGGCGCTCGACGTCTCGGTCGCCGTCGTCGCCGATCGCTCCCGCATCGCCACCATCGCCGGCTTCGACCACGCCGAGCGGCTCGGCGGCGTGCTGCGGCTGGGCGGGGGAGCGGGGGCCGATCCCGGCACCGCGTTGCGCGACTCCGCTCGAGCCCCCCTCGTCGAGGCCGCCGGTCGCGGCGGGCTCGAGGTCGTCCTCGGTCCGTCCTTCCCGCTCGTCGAGGCGGCCGCCGCGCTCGAGCTGGTCGCATCGGGCCGCGCGGGCGGCAAGGTGGTGCTGATCCCCTGAGCGAGACGCGCACGGTCGAGCTCCGGGCGGACGGCCCCGTCGACCTCGCGGCCACCGCGAGCCTCCTCCGCAACCACGCCGTTCCCGGAGCCGAGCGGGTGGCCGAGGGCGGTCGCCGGCTCGAGCGCCTGCTCACCGTCGACGGCCGGCCGTGGCACGTCGCCCTCCAGCTGACGGAGGAGGGCGCGCTCGTGACGGCGCACGCCGAGGCGATCGACCGGGTCGCGGCCCGCGTGCGCGCCTGGCTCGATCTCGACTCGGACGTCGAGGCGATCGGAGCGGCGCTCTCCGCCGACCCCAGGCTCGCCGCGTCCGTGGCGGCGAGGCCCGGGTTGCGCGCGATCCGCTACCCCGAGCCGTTCGAGGCCGCGGTGGCATCGGTGCTCGGGCAGCAGGTGTCGGTCGCCGCGGCGCGCACCTTCGCCGGCCGGGCGGTGGCGGCGTTCGGCGGCGCCGGTCCCGCGGGCCTGCGGCTGTTCCCGTCCCCCGCCGAGCTGCTCGCCGTGCCCCTGGAGGAGCTGCGGGCGGCGATCGGAGTGACGAACGCCCGCGCCCGCACCGTCCGCGCGGTCGCGGCCGCGTTCGCCGACGGGCTGGTGCTCGACGCCGCCGGCGATCTGCCCCGGCAGCGGCGCCTCCTGCTCGCGATCCCCGGCATCGGGCCGTGGACCGCCGACTACCTCGCGCTGCGCCTGCTCGGCGACCCCGACGCCTTCCCGGCGGGCGACCTCGTGCTGCGGCGTGCGCTCGGCGGCGTCTCGACGGCGGCGGCCGACGCGGAGTCCGAGCGCTGGCGCCCTCACCGGGCGCACGCCGCGTTCCACCTGTGGGCCCTCGCGGGCGCGGTCTGACGCGTCGCGGCGGTGGGGAACGAGCCCTAGCTCAGGTACTCGACGTCGTCGTAGTGGAAGGGCGCGTCCTCGGCGTCCGGGTCCTCGGCCGGCACGTCCTCGTGCTCGAGGATCACGGCGACCCCGGGGGAGACGAGGACGCAGACCTCGCGCTCGCCGGCGACGGTGAAGCTCACCATGTCGCCGTGATCGCGCACGGCCTGCACGAGGCGCTTCTCGAGCTCCTCGGTGTCGAGGGCGAGCGAGAGGAGGAACCGGCGTCCGTCGATGCTCAGGATCGTGCGTCTCATCGTGTCCTCCTGATCGGGGCCCCCGGTGCGTCCGGCACGGCCCGGGGTCGCGGCCTTGACGCGCAGCGAGGCGGCGTGCATCCGGATGACGGCGTTCATCCGCGTTCCGGTCGGGACTCGTGGTGGCGGCGGCCCGCCGAGCGGCGGTCCTCCTTCATCTCGGACTCGAAGAGGGGGCGGCGCCCCTCGGCGAGCTCGTCGCGGGCGGCGCGCTCCTGCTCGCGGAACGCCGAGTAGTAGGTGTCGTCGTAGTCCTCGACGATCTGGAAGGTCCAGCGACCCTCGATGACGTTCCGGCCGACCAGCTCCGACTCGAGCCTGTCGGCCACTGCCCCGTGCCCCGCCTCCCGGAACGCCTCGACCGCCTCGCCGAGCGCGAGGTCGGCGGCGCCGGTGAGTCGGTGGAAGCCGTAGAGCAGGCCGCGGGCGTGCTCGACGGTCTCGAGGGCCTCGGACAGCTTGCCCAGTGCGGCGACGGTGGCGTCGTCGAGCCCGACCGGGCGGAGGTGCGCGGTGTCGGGGGTGTCGTGCGAACCGGTCATTCCATCGAGCTTAGGCGGACCATACTTCGTCGCCACCCCCTTGCGCCGGGGGCGCGGAACGTCCTGGAACCCGTGCGCGGGGGTTCGTCAAGGGCCTCCCCGACCTCGTCCGGGCTCGCTTAGCGTCGCCCCATCGGACCCCTCGAGCGACGTCGAGGTCGCGGGGGACCGGGATCGGGAGGCAGCCATGCTCGGCTTCGGGATCGAGGAGGAGTTCGTCCTGCTGGACGCCGCAGGGCTCCGACCGCTGGATCTGGGCAACGCGGTCTACTCCGAGTTCTTCGGCGATCCGAACTTCGGCGGCTGCGTGGGCCGCGAGTTCCTCGCCTGCCAGCTCGAGTTCACGTCGCCGGTGCTGCGCAGCCTCGCGCAGGCGCACGAGTGCCTCTCGTCGTTCCGCTCGCGCCTCACGGCGACCGCGGCGGAGTTCGACGCGCTGGCCGCGGGAGTCGGCGTCCCCTTCTCCTCCGGGGGCGCGCCCGCGCTGTCGCCCGAACCGCGCTACCGGGAGGTCGGCGAGCGGATGGGGGCCCTGCTCGAGGGGCACCGAGTCCAGGCCCTGCACGTGCACGTCGAGGTGCCGAACCGGGACGCGGGGGTCGCCGCGCTCAACCGGCTCCGGGTCTGGCTGCCGACCCTGCTCGCGCTCTCGGTCAATTCGCCGTTCCAGGGCGAGGCCGACTCGGGGTTCGGGAGCTGGCGGAGCGTGGCGTTGCGGCGCTGGTCGACGGCCGGCTGCCCGCCCCTCTTCACCGGCGCGGACGACTACGACCGCCGCGAGCGGGCTCTGATCGGACTCGGCTCGAGCGTGGACCGCGGGGCGATCGCCTGGCAGGCGCGTCTGTCGTCGCGCTACCCGACCCTCGAGATCCGCGTCGCGGACGCTCAGCTCGACGCCGCCGACGCGGTGCTGCTCGCGGGGATCTGCCGCGCGCTCGTGCGCTCGGGCCTCGAGCGGGCGGAGGGCGGCGAGCCCTGCTCCCCGCTCGCGCCGGAGCTGCTGGATGCGGGGCTCTGGCACGCGGGGCGCTTCGGCCTGGACGGCACGCTCCTCTCGCCCGGGGAGGGGCGGGCTGTCCCGGCCGCCGAGGTCGTCGCGGAGCTGCGCGAGTGGATCGACTGCGGGCTGCACGCGACCGGTGACGAGCGGGTCGTCGATGAGGGGCTCGAGCGCCTGGCGCGCATCGGCACCGGGGCCGCCCGACAGCGTCGCGCGTTCGCGGAGGGAGGGACGCGGGCACTGAGCGAGCTGCTCGGCACTCCGGGCGCCCCCGCGCCGCGGAGCCTGCAGCGCGAACTGTCGCGGAGGGGGGAGCGCTAGGCGCCTACAGCAGGCGCGGAGCCGTCGGCGCCCGGGGCGGCACCTCCACCAGCCGCACGTCGTGCAGCGCGCCCGCCTCGGCCACCGCCGTCAGGTAGGTGCACGCGGGCTGGCGGCGCCGATCCGTCGGCGAGCCGGGATTGAGCAGGCGCATCCCCGCCGGGCTCGTCGAGTCCCAGGGGATGTGGCTGTGCCCGAAGACGAGCACGTCGGTGTCGGGGTGCGCGGCGTCGGCCCGGGCCTCGCGTCCTGTCGCCGCGCCCGTCTCGTGGACCACGGCGACGCGCAGGCCGCCGACGACCGCGTGCGCGACCTCGGGCAGGCGCGTGCGCAGCCCCTCCGGATCGTTGTTGCCCCACACCGCGAGCAGCAGCGCGGCGCGCGCCTCGAGCGCGTCGAGGGCGGCCTCGTCGACCCAGTCGCCCGCGTGCACGACAAGGTCGGCCTCGTCGACGGCGCGCCAGACCTCCTCCGGCAGCTCCTTCGCCCGCTTCGGCAGGTGCGTGTCGGCGAGCAGGAGGAGGCGGACGGGTCCGTCGAGCCGCGGGGGAGCGCCGGCCGGGTCCGGGACGAGCAGCGCCATCAGTGCGCCGGGCCCGGGGTGGGCTCGACTCCGCCCTCGGCGCCGGGCTCCTCGGGGGAGTCCGAGCCGGACAGCCGGGCGTCGAGCGCGCCGAGCGCGGGGACAAACCACAGGTGGTCGCCCCGGTTCGACTCGACGACGAAGTCGTGGAACGCGCTCGAGTCCGAGACGGCGGCGGTGATGTCGCCGACGATCACGAGGCGCTTGCGGTAGTTGACGAGCTTCTGCACGAACTCGCCCGCGACTCCGGAGCGCAGGCGGAAGAACTCGGGGTCGAGGCGGCCGACGGGCACGACCACCGTCTCGACGTCGCCGTCGTAGGTCCCGGCGACGAGCGCGAGCGCATCCTCGGGAGTGGAGAGTGCGGGCCCGTCGTCGTCGACGAGGAGGAGGGGGACGTCCTGGCGGGTCTCGGTGCGCATCGCCCCAGTCGATCACGGCGGAGCGGCCGGCGCCAGAGCCCCGGCGCAGCGGGCGCCACGGCCCTCCGCCGACTCAGCCCTCCGCGCGGAAGGCCCGCAGTCGCAGGCTGTTCAGCACGACGAACACGCTCGAGAACGCCATCGCCGCTCCGGCGACGAGAGGGCCGAGCAGCCCGGCCATCGCCAGCGGGATCGCCGCGACGTTGTACGCGAAGGCCCAGAAGAGGTTGCCGCGGATGACGCCCAGCGTCCTGCGGCCCAGGCGCAGCGCGTCGGGCACCCGGGCGAGGTCGTCGCCGACGAGCGTGATGTCGCTCGCCTCGATCGCGGCGTCGGTGCCGGCGCCCATCGCGATGCCGAGGTCGGCCGCCGCGAGGGCCGCCGCGTCGTTCACCCCGTCGCCCACCAGCGCCACGCTGCGCCCCTCGGACCGCAGGCGCTCGACGACAGCGAGCTTCTCCTCCGGGAGCACCTCGGCGATCACCTCGTCGATGCCGACGACGGAGGCGACCGCCGCGGCCGCGCGCGGGTTGTCGCCGGTGAGCAGGAGCACCCGCAGTCCGCGGCGGCGGAGGGACGCGACCGCCCGCGACGCCTCGGCCCGCGGCTCGTCCCGCAGCACGGCCAGACCGCGCAGCTCGCCGTCCCAGCCGACGCCGACGACGGTGCCGCCGCTGCCCGCGGCCCGCTCGGCCTGCTCGGCGAGGGCGCCGGGCGCGAAGCCCCACTGCTCCTCGAGCCAGCGCAGGCGGCCCGCGACGACGAGGCGCCCCTCGACGCGCGCCCGCACGCCGAAGCCGGCGCTCGCGCGGAATCCGCTCGCCTCGGGGACGACGAGCCCGCGCTGCTCGGCGCCGCGGACGATCGCCGCGGCGAGCGGGTGCTCCGAGCCGCGCTCGACGGCCGCGAGCATCCGCAGCGCCTCGTCACCGCTCGCGTCGACGACCTCGAAGGCGCCCGTGGTGAGCGTGCCGGTCTTGTCGAAGACGACCGTGTCGATCCGCCGACTGCTCTCGAGGACCTCGGGTCCGCGGATCAGGATGCCGAGCTGCGAGCCGCGGCCGGTGCCGACGAGCACGGCGGTCGGAGTCGCGAGGCCGAGCGCGCACGGGCAGGCGACCACGAGCACCGCGACGGCCGGCGAGACGGCCGCCGCCAGCTCGGCCCCGGTCAGCAGCCAGCCGACCAGGGTGGCCAGCGCCAGCACGACGACGACCGGGACGAAGACGGAGGAGACGCGGTCGGCGAGCCGCTGGATGCGCGCCTTGCCCGCCTGCGCGTCCGAGACGAGGCGGCCCATCCGGGCGAGGACGGTGTCGGAGCCGACGCGGTCGACCCGCACGGTCAGCACGCCGTGGGCGTTCAGCACGCCACCGGCGAGCACGGATCCGGGACCCACCTCGACCGGGACGCTCTCGCCCGTGAGCATGCTCGCGTCGACCGCGCTCGAGCCCTCGAGCACCGTGCCGTCGGCGGCGACGACCTCGCCGGGGCGCACGCGGATCCGGTCGCCGATCGCGAGGGCGGCGGCGCTCACGCGCTCCTCCGCGCCCTCGGCGGTGAGGCGCACCGCGTCCTTCGCGCCCAGATCGAGCAGTGCGCGCAGAGCCGCTCCCGCGTCGCGCTTCGAGCGCGCCTCGAGGTACCGGCCGGCGAGCACGAGGACGGGGACCGCGGCCGCGACCTCCAGGTAGATCTCGTCGTGACCGGCGCGGGAGCCGAGCAGCTCGAAGGGCATGCTCATCCCGGGGCGCCCGGCGTCGCCGAGGAAGAGGGCGTACAGCGACCAGCCGAACGCGGCGAGCACGCCGAGGCTGATCAGCGTGTCCATCGTCGTCGAGCCGTGCCGCAGCGCCCTCACCGCGTTCCGGTGGAACGGCCACGCCCCCCAGACGGCGACCGGCGCGGCGAGCATCAGGCACAGCCACTGCCAGTTCGCGAACTGCAGCGGAGGGATCATCGAGAGCACGACGACGGGGGCGGCCAGCAGCGCCGAGACCCTCAGACGGCTGCGGAGGGTGCGGCGCTCGACGTCGTCGGGATGCGCGGCGCCGTCCGGTCGCCCGGGCTCGGCCGCCTCCGCCGCGGGCACCGTCGCCGTGTAGCCCGCGGCCTCGACCGCGGCGATCGCGTCGGCGGCCGTCGTGCCCTCCGGCAGCACGACGGTGGCGCGCTCGAGAGCGAGGTTCACCGTCGCGCTGACCCCGGGCAGCGCCACGAGGCGCTTCTCGACGCGGGAGACGCACGAGGCGCAGGTCATCCCGCCGATCGCGAGCTCGAGCGCGGCGGCGTTGCGGGGCGGCACGTCAGGAGAGGGGTGCGAGTCGGTACCCGGCGTCGGCGACGGCGGCCGCGATCTCCTCGCGGCCCAGCGGACGCGACGAGCCGACGGTGACCGCCGAGACGCCCTCGGGCGAGAGCGAGACGTCGACGCCGGTGACCTCGGGGTAGGCGGCGAGCTCCTCCGTCACGCTGCGGACGCAGTGCTCGCAGGTCATGCCGGCGACCCCGAACGTCTGCACCGAGGGCGCGATCATGGTGGTGTCGGCGGCACCGAGCGCGTCGCCGTGGCCGCCGCAGGCGCAGCCGCCCGCCGAGCCGCAGGAGCCGCCGGCGACGGTGTCGCCGGTCGCCTTCGCGGTCAGGCCGAGGTCGAGTCGAGTGGTCATGCCGGTGCTCCTCGTAGTGGCGGACCCGGTCCGCCGCCGTCGTGGTCGAATACCCCCAGGGGGTACTCCCATCGTAGGTCCGGCGGGGCTCTCGGGCAAGACGCGGGACGACGGAGGAGAATCGGAGCCGTCATCGCGACGGGAGGAGGGGACGTGGACGCAGGTGAACCGCCGCCGTGGGGCGCTCCGGGCCGGGAGTCGACCAGGGGACCCGTCCGCGCCGCGCCGCTGCCGCCGCGCACCCGGTTCGAGCCGACCGTGCTGCTCACGTCACCGGGCGAGCTGCTGCGCCTGCGCGAGAGCGTGCGCTCCCGGATCCACCACGCCGCGCCCGCCCGGC
>NZ_JAMRYM010000125.1:0-8059 GCF_023743255.1 Rathayibacter rubneri
CCGGCGGCGGTGCTCGCCGCCAGGGTCAGCCGCACCTCGGCGCGCACCCCGGGCACGAACGTCGAGACCGCCGGCTCCCCGCCGGGAGCGGTGCCCGCGACGTCGCCGTCGCACAGCAGATCGGCCAAGGCGTCTGCGCGCAGCTGCCCGAGCGTCCGCTCCTCACCCGGCACACCGGACCCGTCGCCCTCGCGCAGGCACCGGGCGATGCGATCCAGGCGCGCGAACGCCCCCACCGCCACCGGGGCCGGCAGCAGCGCGCACAGCACCGCCATGCCGTCCACCTCCGGAACCACCCACACCGCGCGATCCTCCCGAGCCCGCACATGCCGCTCCGCGAGGGGTTCCGCGTGCAGCTCGTCGCGGAACCGCGCCACCCGCCGCCGCAACTGCGTCGGCGTCAACTCCACCGCCAACGGCGCGGCCCGAGCATCGAACGCCGCACGCGACGGCGGAGGCAGCGTCGCCGCGACCGCGCAGATCACCTGACCCGCCTCCCACCGCACCCGCGCCTCCGAAAGCGCGGCCCGCGTGCACGGCAGATCCTCGACCAGCAGCTGCGCATGCAGCAGATCCCGCGACACCACCCGCTCCGACACCCCCAGCGCGACTGCCAGCTCGGCCCGGACCGACCGCTCCACCAGATCATCCGACTCGCTCCGCGACAGCCCCCGCGCGAACGCCTCAGGACACCCCAGCGCCGCACGATGCCCCGCATACAACTCCTCCGCCGCCGCCAGCAGCACCGGAGCCGCCGAACGCGCCAGCGCATCCGCTCGATCACCGTGCCCGCGCACGCTCGCGAGCGCCGAGGCGACCTCCGCCGACCCCGGCGGCTGGTCCCACCCGCTGTTCTCGAACCCTCTCGCCACGTCCGTCTCCTCACCGTCGCCGTCCCGCCCCACGAGAGAAGTGAACCGGCGACCACTGACATTCCCTCACGTCAGTCGGAAGCAGCCCCTGCCCGGGTCGGGCGGGCGTGCCCCGGACTTGCCGAACCGCCCGTCGGAGCGCACAGTGGAGAGATGGTCGAGGGCTACTCCGCCGCGCAGGTGCGGGCCGCAGAGGCGCCGCACCTCGCACGGCGCGAACCGCTGATGCAGCGGGCTGCGGACGGTCTGGCCCGCGAGATCCGCGCACTGCTCGCGGGCCGACGCGACCGGCGCGGACCCGGGACGGTGCTCGTGCTGGTCGGGCCGGGGAACAACGGCGGAGACGCCCTCTACGCGGCGGCCGAGGTGGCGTCCTCCGGGGTCGACGTGCTGCTGGTGCTCACCGCGGACCGCTGGCACCAGCGCGGCCTCGCGGTCGCGCTGGACGAGGGCTGCGACCGCGTGCCGGCCGGCGACGTGCGGGCACTGCTGGCGGCGGTCGCGAAGGCCGACGTCGTCGTCGACGGGATCCTGGGCATCGGCACCCGCCACCCCGCTCTGACGGGACGGCCGCGCGAGATCGTCGCGACCGTGATCGATGCACTCGCCGACCGCGAGCACCCGCCCGTCGTCGTCGCGGTCGATCTGCCGAGCGGAGTCGGACCGGACGACGGCGGCGTGCCCGATCCGGTCGTCCTGCCCGCCGACGTGACCGTGACCTTCGGAGCGATCAAGGCCGGGCTGCTGCTGCCGCCCGGCGACGCGTACGCCGGGCGCATCCGACTGGTGGACATCGGCCTGGGACCCGACCTCGAAGGGGTCGAGCCGCTCGTCCGGGAGTGAGGCTCAGCCCCCGCGGGTGAGCAGGTGCGCCTTCTCGGGGTGCTCGTCGAACCACTGGCCGACGTACCAGCAGAGCGGCACCACCCGACGCTCGCCGGAGGACTCGATGTCCGCCACAGCGAACGCCACGAGCTCGCCGGCGAGGCCGCGGCCGCGGAACGGCGGCGAGGTGAAGGAGCGCACGAGCGACACCGCCTCGTCGTTCTCCCGGTAGTCGAGGACGCCGACGAGGGCGCCGTCCTGGTGCAGCTCGTAGCGGGAGGCGTCGTCCGCTCGGCGGAATTCCTGGGCCATCCCCTCAGCGTAGGACGGCCGGGGGCTCCGCGGGCGAGGTGCCCGGAAGACCGGGCTCAGGACCGTCGGCTCAGCACCGCCCGGCTCCGGAGTCGTCGGCTCAGGACCTGTCGGCTCGGGACTCGTCCGTTCAGGACTCGTCGTCGAGGAGATCGCCGTCCACGTAGTACCAGCGGCCGTCCTCCCGGACGAAGCGGCTGCGTTCGTGCACGAGACCGACGCCCTCCGACGAGCGGTAGGACGCGCGGAACTCGACGAGCCCGTCGAGGTCGCCCTCCCCTCCGCGGGCCGTGTCGACGATCTGCAGTCGGCGCCAGCGGACGCCGTCGTCGAGGTCGATGCGGGCGGGCCGGGTCGACGGGTGCCAGCTGGCCAGCAGGTACGGGGCGCTGCCGAGCACGTTGGCGCTGTAGCGGCTGCGCATCAGGCGCTCGGCGGTCGGCGAGGGGGTCTCGCCGAGGTGGGCGGGGCGGCAGCAATCGGCGTAGTGGCGGCGGCTTCCGCACGGGCAGGCGTCGGCGGGGGGCATCCGGACAGTGTCGCAGGTGGCGGAGCGCCTCGTGGGTGACGCAGCAGGTCGCGAGGCGTCGGCGATCGGCCGGCGCCCCGCCGCTCAGGTGTGCATCCCCTCCACATCCGCTCCCCCGCCTTGAGACGCGCGGCGGTTCTCGGAATCGTGGCCGTCTCATCGACCACGGACGGAAAGGAACGACCGATGCTCACGCTCACCGACAACGCCAGCACCGTCGTCAAGACCATCACGGGACAGACCGAGACCCCCGTCGAGGGAGGCCTGCGCATCAGCGGGAACGACCTCGACGCGCAGAACTTCGCGGTCGCGGTCGCGGCCGCTCCGGAGACCACCGATGCGGTGGTGGAGCAGGACGGCGCCCGCGTCTTCCTCGATGTCGCCGCCTCCGTCGCCCTCGGCGACAAGGTGCTCGACGCGCAGGTCGACGACAGCGGCACCGTCAGCTTCGGGCTCGCCGCTCAGGGCTGAGCCCGCCGCACCGTCGAGAGGCCGCCTCCCCGCTGCAGCGGGAGTCGGCCTCTCGTGCGCCTGCCGGGTGGCGCCGCGTCAGGACAAGATGTCGCGGGTGGTGAACCGGCCGGCCGCCAGGGCACCGAAGACGGCGACGTAGGCGAGCTGCAGGAGCGCGTTCTCGCCGAACGAGCTCCACGCGATCGGATCGCGCAGCAGGTCGGCGAAGTCGAACCACCGGTCGGTGACGAGGAACGGATGCAGCGCGTCGAGCTGCGAGAGGGAGCCGACGATCTGCGCCGCGATCGACACGACCACGGTGGCGGCCATGGCGCCGACGGGCACGTCGGTCAGCGTCGAGATGAAGAGGCCGATCGCGGCGAGCCCGACGAGCGAGAGCGCCACGTAGACGGCGATCGCGAGCGCGCGTGCGACGGCGTCGGCCGGCGGCACCGTGCTGCCGGACAGCAGCGTCACCGGCCCGACGGGGAACAGGGCGAAGCCGATCAGGATGCCGACCACCATGACCGTGAAGGCTGCGGCGAGGCAGAAGGCGAGCGAGGCCGCGAACTTGACGGCGAGCAGGCGGAGCCGCCCGACCGGGGTGACGAGGAGGTAGCGGAGGGTTCCGAGAGACGCCTCGCCCGCGATCGCGTCACCGGCGACCACTCCGACGGTCAGCGGCAGGAAGAGCGGCACGGCGACCGTGACGGCCGCGAATCCGGTGAACAGGCCGTTGCCGCCGATCGCTCCGACGAAGGACGGGCCGCCGCCCTCGCCCGACAGCCGGACGGCCACGGCGAGCAGCACGGGGATCGCCGCGAGGGCCGCCAGGAGCGCCCACGTGCGGCGGCGGCGGAAGAGCAGTGCGAGCTCCGAGAGCAGGAGACCGCCCGCTCCTCCACGGGAGCGGCGCACGGCGATCGCGGGGTCAGCGCTCGACATCGAATCCCTCCCCGGTCAGCTCGACGAAGCGCTCCTCGAGCGAGGGACGCCGCACGGCGAAGCCGCGCACGCGCACCTCGTCCGCGACCAGCGCGGCGACGACGGCCTCGGCGGCGAGTCCGGGAGGCATCGCGGCGAGGACGACGGGCGGGTCGGAGGGATGGTCTCCGGGCGCGGTCCGGGGCACCAGCCCCACCCGCGCGAGGCTCCGCTGCGCCCGCTCGGGATCGGGGGTGACGAGCTCGATCGCGGCGGCGTCCCCGCGGAGCTCGTCGAGGCCTCCCTGGGCCACGAGGCGTCCCGTCCGCATCACGGCGGCGTGGGTGCAGAGCTGCTCGATCTCGGCGAGGAGGTGGCTGGAGACCAGCACGGTCGTGCCGTCGGCGTTGAGGCTGCGCACCAGCGACCGCACCTCGCGGGTCCCCTGGGGGTCGAGGCCGTTGGTGGGCTCGTCGAGCACGATGAGGTCGCGCGGCGAGAGGAGGGCCACGGCGATGCCGAGGCGCTGCTTCATGCCGAGCGAGTAGGAGCCGACCTTCTTGCGGGCGGCGGCGCCGAGCCCGACGCGGGCGAGCGCCTCGTCGACGCGCGCCCGGCGGGTGCGCGACGATGTGCCTGCCTCTGCTGCGTCGAAGCGCCGCAGGTTGGCGGCACCCGAGAGGAACGGGTAGAAGCCGGGTCCCTCGACCAGGGCGCCGACCCGGGGCAGCACGTCGGCCGAGCGCCGGGGCATGCTCTCGCCGAGGACGGTGATGCTCCCCTCGGTCGGCGCGGCGAGGGCCAGGAGCATCCGGATGGTCGTGGTCTTGCCGGAGCCGTTGGGCCCGAGGAAGCCGAACACGGCTCCGCGCGGGACCGCGAGGTCGAGACCCGAGACGGCCTCCTGACGCCCGAAGCGCTTGGTGAGGCCGCGGGTCTCGACCGCGAGATCGGCCGTGGTCACCGACCGGCCGCGTCGACCAGGACGTCGACGGGGACCGCTCCGGCGAGGACGCGGCCGTCGTCCGTCAGCAGCACCGAGACGAGGGCCGACTCGAGGGCGCGGCCGCCGGGCACGGGGGTGCTCACGGCGTCGAGGGCGCCGAGCGCCTCGGTGCCGCCGGCGGGCAGCTCGACGACGGTCGCCCATCCGGTGCCTGTCGTGAGGACGTCGGAGCCGTCGGCGGCGGGCTCCCGGGGCTCGACGGCGCCGGGCTCGACGGTGCCGGGCCCGACGGTGCCGGGCTCCTCGTGCACGGGCGCGGCCTTCTCGACGACCTCCGCACCGGCGGGCGGGGTGAACGCGAGCATCGCCGCATCGGGAGCCCGAAAGTCGATGCTCGAGTACGCGACGGCGAACGCGGGGGCCGTGCCTCCGCGGGCCGTAACGGCGACGCCCAGCGGGAGGCCCGTCTCTCCATCGATCGAGATCGTCACGGAGCCGACGAGGGTCGTGCCGTCGCGCGGCGTGAGGACCAGCTCGTACGCGTCGCGCCCGGCGACCTCGACGTCGGAGCCGACGGCGACGGTCGTCGAGGGATCGATGCTCGCGAGGAGCTGCTCGGCGATGCTCGAGGGCGTGGGCACCTCGGTCGGCGGGACGCTCTGCGGGGCCGCGGCGTCCGGCTCCGCGCCGTCCGGCTCCGGGGGCAGGAAGTGGGTGGCGGTGTTCTCGGCGGAGTCGTAGACCCAGACGCCCTCGCCCGTCGTCGCGACGACGTCGCGCTCGGCGAGGCGGTCGAGGACCTGGAGCCGGGCGCCGCGGTCGGCGTCGACGAAGACCCGCGCCTCGTGGGAGCCGGTGGCGAGCTCCATCAGGGCGTCGACGGCGGACGCCTCGGAGCCGGACGACCCGCCCGCTGCCCCGCCGGGAGCCGATCCGCCGAGCGCGGACAGGTCGGGCAGGCCGAGGTCGGAGGTCTGCTCGATCTCGCCGGAGAACGCGGTGACGTCGTTCTCGACGACGAAGCTCAGCAGCTCGGAGGCGGACTTCTCGGGGAGGTCCCCTGCGGCGCTCGCGGAGAGGGGCAGGGCGACGGCCGCGACGACGACGACCAGGGGGACGGCCGCAGCGGGCGCCCAGCGCTTCCAAGTGGTGCTCATACCCCGGGAGGGTACGCGCCGAACCACCGAGCGGGCTGCGAGTCGCGGGACGTCAGGCCACCCGCTCGGCCGAGACGACGACGTTGTCGACGTAGTGGCCGTAGGAGTCGTCGAAGACGCCGCCGCAGGTGATCAGGCGCAGCTGGGCGGTCGGCTGCGGACCGTACACGTCCTCCGTCGGGAAGTCCTCCTTGGGCACCGTCACGGAGCCCGTGACCGCGAAGGTGCGCGTGCTCCCGTCGGAGAGCACGACGTCCACCGTGTCGCCCGGGACGAGGGAGGCGAGGTCGAGGAAGACCCCGGGGCCGATGCGGGAATCGACGTGACCGGCGATCACCGCGGGCCCGATGTCGCCGGGGACCACTCCGTCCCGGTACCAGCCCGCCTCGTCGACCGCGACCGGGGGCTGGATCCAGCCCGTGCCGTCCCGAGTCAGCGACTCGAGCGCGGAGTCGACTCCGAGCGCGGGGATGACCACGCGCTCGGGGACGACCGAGGAGCGGGCCGGTGCTGCTGCGGAGACCGGATCCTGCAGCGCCCCGGCGGCACCGGGCCCGGGCGTCACAGGGGCGGTGGGCGACGGCGCGGTGCTCGCGGCGTCCGGGGAGCCCTGGTCGGGCGCGCCCGCCTCGGGGGCACCCGAGCACCCGGCGAGGAGCAGGAGCGCCGCGACGAGGGCTGCCGTGTGCGCGGCGACGCGCATCAGCTCGTCCGGCCGCCGAGGCGGGTGCGACGTGCGAGCAGGGCGACCGCTCCCGCGATCAGGCCGAGGACGGAGACGACGCCGAGCAGTCCGGAGACCGCCGGAGCGTCCGCGCTCTGCGCGGAGGAGACGTGCACGGCGGTCGCTCCGCCGCCCGTCTGGATGCCGCCGACGGGCAGATCGCCCACGGCTGCGGAGTCGAGGACCGGGGAGACGACCAGTCCCGAGCTCGCGTCGTCGAGGACGAAGAGGGATGCCACGGAACCGGGGGCCAGGTCGAGGTCGGCGGTGGCCGAGACGCTGCCGGCGGACAGATCGAGGCTCCAGGGACCGGCGGGCACGCTGGTGTACGGGGTGGCGGTCCCCTGCGCGGCGTCGGTGGCCAGTGCGGTGCCGGTGGTGGTCGCGACGTCGACCTGCGAGGCCGTCGTGGACGCCTGGATCACCCGGACGCGGGCCTGCCCGTCGGCCGGGGGCGTCAGATCGTCGGTGAAGACGGTGGTGCTCAGCACGGCGTTGCGGCCCAGAGCGGCGACGGTGAGCGGAGTGCCCGCGGACACGTCGACGGACTGCTCGATGACGGGCGACGTGCCCTCCGGCGCGTCGGAGGGCACCATCGACACGACGTAGGTGCCGGGCTGCAGGGTCCAGTAGGGCGAGACCGCTCCGTAGGCGACGTCGTCGAGCTCGAACGCGGCGCCGCCGCCCGCGAGGGACGTCAGCGTCACGTCGACCGACTTCGTGTCGGGCGAGAGGTGCGCGACCCGCACCCATCCGGTCCCCTGCTCCGCGGCCGAGGCGGGTGCCGCGGAGAGGAGCGTCGCGGCGGCCACCGCGGCGACGGCGATCGCGGCCCAGGAGCGGCGGCGGGAGGAGGGGGCGAACGGGTGCATGAGAGGTCCTTCGGGTGGGGTGGTGCCTTACGGCGCGCCCGGGAGCAGCCCGGTCGGCTCGTCGAGGTCGAGGGTGACGAGGAGGCCCTGGGGGGTCGACTCGACGGCGGAGGGGACGAACTCCCCCGACTGGCTGCCGAGCCACGTCGTGGCGTCGGCGGTGGCGGTGGGGTCCGCGGGCACGTCGGCGCCGTTGTAGCCGGACAGGACCAGGAGGTGGCGCACTCCGTCGGTCTCGTTCGGTCCGACGGGGAAGTCGGCGACCGAGAGCGGCGCGGAGGCGAGCTGCTGACCGAGGAGCAGGAGCAGACGGGCGTCGACCCGGCCCTGCTCCAGCAGCGCGCGCGCGGCGGGAGTCGTGGTGAGCGCCGGGTTCGCGGCGAGCTGCCCTCCGGCCGACGCGCGCGCGCTGCTGGAGCAGGGCCGGGTCGACGCCCGTCTGCTC
>NZ_JAMRYM010000126.1:0-7958 GCF_023743255.1 Rathayibacter rubneri
GTCGCCGGGGGGGTCGGCGGCGGGGGGGGGGGCGTCGGGCGGGCAGGCGGTGAGGCCGAGGGCGAGGGCGGGGAGGGGGAGGGTGGAGCGGGAGCGCACGGGGTCCTGTCGAGGGGGAGGAGACGGGGGCGGTCAGGCGGGGACTGTCAGGCGGGGACCGCGACGGCACGGGGGCGCAGCGGCGCGGTGGCCGCGCGGAGCGCCCAGGACAGGCCCGAGACCGCGATCGCCGTCGCGGCGACCGACGCCCCCGCGGCCGTCGCCGCGTGCCACGAGACGAGGAGGCCGACGAGCACCGAGAGCACGCCGAGCACGGCCGCGAGCACCATGCGGGTCGGGATGCGGGTCGTCCAGTGCCCCGCGGCGACCGCGGGGGCCAGGAGCAGGCCGACCACCAGGAGCGAGCCGACGGCCTGGTACGAGGCGACCACCGCCAGAGTCACGAGCCCGACGAGCGCGGCCTGAGCGGAGCGCGGCCCGAGTCCGAGGACGGACGCGATCCGGTGGTCCAGCGCGAGCGCCACCAGCGAGCGGTGGAAGACCGCGGCGACGACGAGCCCGGCTCCGGTCGCCACCGCGAGCAGCGCGATGTCGAGGGGCGCGATGGCGAGGATGTCGCCGAACAGGATCGACGTCGCATCCGTGGCGAAGCTCCCCGAGTGGCTGATGACGATGACGCCCAGGGCGAGCATCGAGACGAAGAGCATGCCGATGCTCGTGTCGTACGACAGCCGGCCCCGCCGCTGCAGGGCCGCGATGCCGAGGCTCATCGCCACGGCGCTCGCCGCCCCGCCCACCAGCACGGGCGCTCCGAGCACGGTCGCCAGAGCGACGCCGGGGAGCATGCCGTGGGCGAGAGCCTCGCCGAGGAACGCCATGCCGCGCAGGACGACCCAGGTCCCCACGACGCCGCACAGCACGGCGACGAGCGCTCCGCCGAGGAGGGCGCGCTGGAGGAAGTCGAGCGCGAACGGCTCGAGGATCCCGGTGAGGAAGAAGGGCATGGTGAAGGACCGTAGCTGATAATGAGAACGGTTATCAACCTGCTACCGTCGGACGGGTGTCCCCCCGCGTTCTGCACTCCGCCCCTCTCGTCAGCCTCCGGGGCATCGACGTCGACTTCGGCGAGCGCCGGGCCCTGGCCGGCCTCGATCTCGACCTGCCGACGGGGTCCCTCACCGTGATCGCCGGGCCGAACGGAGCGGGGAAGTCCACGCTGCTCGAGGTCGTCGCCGGCACCCGGACGCCCACCAGGGGCACCCGCACCGCCCCCTCCGCGATCGCCTTCGTCCCCCAGCGCACGGCAGTCTCGGACCGCCTGCCGGTCACCGTCCGCGACGTCGTGACCATCGGCGTCTGGGGCCGGACCGGCCGATGGCGGCCGATCGGAGCGGAGTCGCGCGCCGCGGTCGCCGCCGCCATGCAGCGTCTCGGGATCGCACCGCTCGCGAGCGAGCCGTTCGCGGTGCTGTCGGGCGGCCAGCGGCAGCGGGCACTGCTCGCGCAGGGCCTGGCCCGGGGCGCCGACCTGCTCCTGCTCGACGAGCCCACGACCGGGCTGGACGCCGCGAGCGCCGAGCGGATCCGCGCGATCCTGCGTGCCGAGGCCGAGCGCGGCGTTGCGGTGGCATGCGTCTCGCATGATGCGGCCGTGATCGCCCTCGCCGACCGCGTGGTGCGGCTGGTGGACGGGGTGCTCGAGCCCCCGAACTGAGGCTGCGCGCGGGGATGCGCGGGGGACGTGGGAGATTAGGGGCATGCCGCGAGCGACGACGATGCAGGACGTGGCGCGCCTGGCCGGCGTGTCGACGAAGACGGTGTCGAACGTACTGTCGGGGTACGTGCACGTCTCGGAGCGCATGCGCGTACGCGTGATGGCCGCAGTCGAGGAGCTCGACTACGAGATCAACGTCTCGGCTCAGGCGCTGCGATCGGGGCGGACGACAGTGCTCGGCCTGGCCGTTCCCGAGCTGAGCCAGCCGTACTTCGCCGAGCTCGCCGACGCCGTCATCACCGCGGCGCGCGAGCGGGGCTACACGGTCCTCATCGAGCAGACGGACGTCTCGGACAGCGACGAGATCGCCGTCGTCGCCTCCATGAAGCGCCACGCGATCGCGGGCCTGATCTACAGCCCGTCCGCCGTCGCTCTCGGAGACGTCACCCGGCTCGACGCGGAGTACCCGCTCGTGGTCCTGGGCGATCAGCGCGTCGAGAGTCGGGCCGACCATCTGGTGCTCCCCGACGTGGAGGCCGTCGCCGCGGCGACGGAGCACCTGATCGGGCTCGGCCGTCGCCGGATCGCGTTCCTCGGCGCGGCGCACGAGGGGGCCACGGGGACCGGGGCGCTGCGACTCCAGGGCCACCTCGAGGCGCTGGCCGCGGCGGGCCTCGCCCTCGACCCCGGTCTGATCGTCGGCACGCCGCTGTGGCACCGGACGGAGGGGGCCCAGGCGGTGGAGCACCTGCTCGGCCTCACAAGTCCGATCGACGCGATCGTCTGCTGCAACGACGCTCTCGCGCTCGGCGCCATGGGTGCGCTGCAGCGAGCGGGGCTGCGCGTGCCCGAGGACGTCGCGGTGATCGGCTTCGACGACATCGAGGACAGCCGGCACTCCACACCGCGGCTCTCCACCGTGTCTCCGCACCGCACGCTCCTCGCCCGCCGCGCGGTCGAGCTCCTGCTCGGCCGGATCATGGGCGAGAGCGCGACCGAGCCGGTCGTCGAGCAGCTCGGCTTCTCCCTCCTCCTGCGCGAGTCCACGACGGGATCGCCCGCCTCCTGACTCGGCCCGTCGGCCCTGTTGACAGGGCGGCCCCCCTGATCTAAGTTCAAATTTACATCGATGTAAATTCGATGCCCCTCCTCTCCCGACGCACGACGCCAGCGATGTCGCGTGCAGATTGCAGGTGCTCAGTGAAGAAGCTGACGGCCGCCGCAGCGGTCCCCCTCCTGGCCCTCGGCGCCCTCGCCGGATGCTCGAGCGAGACGGGCGCGGACAGCTCCGGCCCCGTGTCGCTCACGTTCTGGCACGGCTACACCGAAGCCGACGGCGAGGTCCTGGACTCGATCGTCGAGGACTTCAACGCCTCGCAGAGCGACGTCACGATCTCGACCGAGACGAAGACGTGGGCGGTCATCGACGACACGCTCCTCCCCGCCCTCTCGGCCGACAGCGGGCCGCAGATCGTCGCGATGCCCGCCGAGCGGCTCCCCGTCTACGCCTCGAAGAAGGCGCTCGTCGGGCTCGACGACTTCTACAGCGCCGAGGACAGCAACACGGCCGACCTCAACCCCGAGGCCGTCGCGATGGAGACGGTCGAGGGCGAGAAGTTCGGCGTGCCCACCGGCTTCGTGCCGCTCTCGGTCTTCTACGACAAGGCGAAGCTGGCCGCCGCCGGGGTCACCGCGTTCCCCACGACCTGGGACGAGTGGGTCGACGTCGCGAAGAGGACGACCGTGGACGAGAACGGCGACGGCACGCCCGAGCAGTACGGCCTGGCGCTCCCCGACCACTCCACGGTCGGCAACGGAGTCTGGCCGAGCCTCTTCGAGGGCGGTGGCGGCTCCGTCACCTCCGAGGACGGGACGGACGCCGTGCTCGACTCTCCCGAGAACGTCGCGACCCTCGAGTACTGGTCGAACGCGGTGACCGAGGACAGGATCTCGCCCACCGGCCTCGACGGCATCGCCGCCGACGAGCTGTTCACGTCGGGCAAGGCCGTCATGCACATCGGCGGCCCCTGGATGGCGAGCCTCGCCACCGACGCGGGCATCGACTACGGCATCGCCGCGATCCCCGCGGGCCCCGTCGAGCAGGCAGCGTCGGCTATCGGAGTGTCGATGGCCGTCACTGCGCAGAGCTCCGACGCCGAGATCGAGGCGGCCGAGCAGTTCTTCGCCTACTTCAACACCAGAGAGGTCGCCACGGCCTGGTCGCTCGGATCCGGCTGGCCGGCCCTGCGCACCGACGTCAGCGCCGAGGACGTCGCCGAGAACCCGGTGGTCGCGAGCCTGACCGAGATCGCGCCGACCAGCCGCGCCCTGCTGCCGGGCGTCGTCAACAGCACCGACGTGCTGTCCGCGATGGACGAGGCCACGCAGAAGGCCCTCGCCGGCGGCGACCCGCAGGAGCTGCTCGCCACCGCCCAGAAGGCCGCCGAGAGCGCGCTCGCCGAGTAGGCCCACCGAGGTGCGGCGGCGGACCCGCCCGAGCGCCGCCGCGCCTTCCCCACGCCGGACGATCCCGACCGGCGGACCCCGCACGAGCCCGATCCCCGGACACGGAGACCCCATGACCACCCATCAGCTCGACCGCCGACGCCGCTACCGTCCGCCGGCACCGCTCGGCGGCCGCACTCCGCTCGCCGGGAACCTGCGTCGGCGGCTGGTCGTCGCCGGGTTCCTCGCCCCGGCCCTGATCGTGCTGGCGGCCTTCGTCGCATGGCCCATGCTGTCGGCCCTCCAGCTCTCGTTCACCGACGCGAGCGGCTTCGGCAGCGCGGAGTTCGTCGGCCTCGACAACTACGCCCGGGTCTTCACCGCGCCCTCGATCGTGCAGGCGATGGGCAACACCGCTCTGTACGCCGTCCTCTTCACCCCGATCGCGATCGGCGTGGCGCTGCTCCTCGCCCTCGCGGTGAACGCCGAGCAGCTGCCGTTCCGCGGGTTCTTCCGCACGGCGCTGTTCTTCCCGTTCATCGTCTCGCTCGCGGTCGCCGCGTTCGCCTGGTCCTACCTGCTCGATCCGCAGATCGGACTGCTCAACTACTGGCTGCAGGTGGTCGGGGTGCGACTGGGCGACGTCCTCCAGGACCCGGTGCTCGCCATGCCCACCGTCGTGCTCGTCGCCGTGTGGAAGACGTTCGGCTTCTACATGGTGATCTTCCTCGCCGGCCTGCAGGACATCCCGAAGAACCTGTACGAGGCCGCGCAGCTCGACGGCGCGGGAGCGTGGAAGCGCTTCACCCAGGTGACCTTCCCGATGCTCTCGAAGACGCTGGCCTTCGTCGCCGTCGTCGCGCTCATCGCCGCTCTGCAGGCCTTCGATCAGATCTACGTCCTCACCGGAGGCGGCCCGTACCGCAGCACGCAGACGATCGTGATGGAGATCTACCAGTCCGGCTTCAAGGACCTCGAGCTCGGCTTCGCGTCGGCGCTCTCCTACGTCCTGCTCGTCGTCACCCTGCTGCTCAGCCTGATCCAGTTCGTCTTCTTCGGACGCCGAGGAGAGGACACCGCCTCATGACCACCGCCACCGCCGTGCGGGCGAGCGCTCCGAGCCGACCCGTCACGAGGACCCGGCGCGTCGGCCCGGTCGGGCTGCTCTGCTTCGCCGGTCTGCTCGTCGCGACCCTCGTGATCCTGCTGCCGATCATCGTCATCGTCCTGACCGCCTTCAAGCCGGTCGCCGAGGTCAACGCGTTCCCGCCGACGCTCGCCCCCTCGGCGTGGACCCTCGACAACTTCCGCACGATCTTCTCCGAGCTGCCGTTCGCCCGGCTCATCGGCAACAGCGTCCTCTTCGCGGGCGGCGTCACCGCGTTCGCCCTCGTCTTCGACTCGCTCGCGGCGTACGCCCTCGCCCGGATCGACTTCCGGGGATCGAGGATCCTGCTGATCGCGATCATCGCCAGCCTGATGATCCCCTTCCAGGCCACCCTGATCCCCATCTACCAGCTGGTCTCGGACCTGGGCTGGGTGAACACGTTTGCCGGACTGATCGCGCCGCGTGCCGCCGACGCGTTCGGCATCTTCTTCCTGCGCCAGTTCTTCCTCTCGCTCCCCCGCGACCTCGACAACGCCGCCCGGATCGACGGAGCCGGCGAGTGGCGGATCTTCCGCAGCGTGGTGCTCCCGAACGCCGTCCCGGCGCTGCTGACGCTGGGCATCTTCACGTTCGTCAACAACTGGAACGACCTGCTGTGGCCGCTCGTCTTCACCACCGACAGCGAGATGGGCACCATCACCTCCGGACTGACACTGCTGACCGGACCGGGCGGCATCATCCCGCAGGGCGTGATGATGGCCGGCGCGCTCATCGCCGTACTGCCGCTCGCAGTGATGTTCCTGCTCGTGCAACGGCGTTTCATCGAGAGCGTCGCGAGCTCGGGACTGAAGTGACCGACGCGCGCCCCGACTCCGCCCTCCGACCCCCGACCCACGACGAGGACCCCATGACCTGGTACGCCGACGGCACCCTGCACTTCGGACTCGGCATCGAGGACACCTTCGTCCCGCAGGCGCGGCCCGGGGAGCGGCCGATCGACGAGTACGAGCTGACGCAGCACTACGAGCAGTACCCGACCGACCTGCTGCTCGCCACCGAGGTCGGTGCGGAGTTCGTGCGCTGGGGAGTGCCCTGGCACCGGGTCGCCGCCGAGCGCGGACGATGGGACTGGAACTGGGTCGACGGGGCGCTCGACCGCTTCGCCGAGCTCGGCCTGCGTCCGGTGATCGACCTGCTCCACTACGGCACCCCGCTGTGGCTCGAGGACCAGTTCGCCCACCCGGACTACCCGGACCACGTCGCCGAGTACGCGCAGCGCTTCGCCGAGCGCTACGGCGATCTGGCGACGGACTACACCCCCGTCAACGAGCCCGTGATCCACGCCCTGTTCTCGGGCGAGTACGCGTACTGGCCCCCGTACCTCTCCGGCGCGACCGGCATGGCGAGGATCGCCGCCGCGCTCGCGCAGGGCTTCGTCAAGACGCAGCGCGCGATCGCGACGACCCTCGGATCCCGCGCAACGTTCGTGCACGTCGACGCGGGAGTCCGCTACTCCGGTGCGGTGTCCTCAGACGAGCACCGCGACACCGTCGCGCGTCTGCGCCACCAGGTCTTCCTCGTCGAGGACCTCGTGACGGGCGGAGTCGGGCCGCAGCACCCGCTCCTCCGCCACCTCGAGCAGGGCGGTGTGGACGACGCCCTGCTCGACTGGTTCCGCTCGAATTCGGTCCGCCCCGACGTCATGGGAGTCAACTACTACCCGCTGCACTCGACGGAGGTGTTCGAGCCGGGCGTGCACCACAGCGGCGGCTTCGCTGATCCGCGCCCCTACGAGGACGCCGGCGCGGAGGGACTGAAGGAGGTCCTGCGCACCTGGGCCGACCGGTACGGCGCCCCGGTGATGCTGACCGAGACCTGCGTCACCGGGTCGGTGGACGCGCGGATCGCCTGGCTCGACCAGTCCGTCGCCGCACTGCACGAGCTGCGGGAGGAGGGCACGGACGTCGTCGGCTACACCTGGTGGCCCCTCTTCGACATGTACGAGTGGACGTGGCGGCACACCAGCGCACCGCGCGCCGACCACCTCCTCACGATGGGCCTCCACGACCTCGTCGAGACGCCGAGCGGGCGCCTCGACCGCCGCAGGAACGCGGTCGCGGACCGCTACCTCCGGCACGCGCGCGCCGCGGGGCCGCGAGGCGGGAGCGGCCGTTCGCCGGCGGACGAGCCGCTCGCGTCGCGGCAGTGAGGGCGGCCGGCCGCGGTGACCGCGCGACCCATGCACGTCTGCTTGTATGAGCAGATGAGAGAGGATCTGGAGCCGGCCGCCGAGCTGTTCAAGGTGCTCTCCTCGGCCTCCCGCCTGCGACTGCTGCGCGAGCTGGAGAGGGAGCGGTCGACGGTGGGGAGCCTCGCCGAGCGGACCGGGCTCTCGCAGCCCCTGGTGTCGCAGCACCTGCGCACCCTGCGGTCGGCAGGGCTCGTCGCGGTCGAGCGGATCGGCCGGGAGGCGCACTACTCCGTCGCCGACACGCACGTCACCCGCATCGTCGACGACGCCGTCCGCCACGCCCTGGAGGGCTGAGGGCCCTCGATCCGGTGGGGGATCTCGAAGCTTCTATTTGTCAAGGTCGGCAGAGGTGGGGGAAGAGTTCGCGGCAGAGGGCTCTTTTGAGGAGGCGGAGGGTGTCTTTGGTGGTTTTGCCTGCGGCGAGGTGGGCGTCGCGGTAG
>NZ_JAMRYM010000127.1:0-7942 GCF_023743255.1 Rathayibacter rubneri
GTCCCACCCCCACAGGAGCCCCATGCCGTCGAGCGCAGCACCCGCGCGCGCCACCCTCTTCGTCGTGCCCGAGCCGGGCGTCGCGGTGGAGGGGCGTCTCGCGGAGGAGCTCGCCGCCGAGCTCGACGTCGTCGCTCTCGACGTCGTCGCTCCCGACCTCGTCGCTCCCGACGCGCCCGCGACCGTCGCTGCGGCCATCGGCGCGATCCGCGAGCACGGCTCGCCCCGATGGATGATCGCGGGCGGGGGCCGAGCGGCGCGGACCGCCTCCGTCGTCGCCTCCCGCACGCTCTCGGGACGATCGGGGCTCTTCGGACTCGCCGGACTCGTGCTGCTCCCCGGCGCCCGCGAGGACGCCGCGACCGCCGAGGACGACGTCCCGGCCGCCCTGCCGACGCTCATCCTCGAGGCGGGCACGCCGTCGCCCGCGGCGGCCATCCGAGCGTTCTGGCTCGAGCGGGCGGGCACCGGTCCCGCCGTGCCGGCCGACGTCTCCCGCGCCATCGCCTCCGCCCGCACCAGCACCCGTGTGCGGGCCCTGCTCGCCCAGCGCCTGCTCGCCGACGAGCCGGGGTACGCGCCCCGCTCCCTCTCGGTCGACCGGCTCGCGACGCTGCGCGCGGTGTCCGACCGGGTGGTGCCGCAGGACGACCGGCCGGGCCGCATCGACCTCGCCGCCCGCGTCGACGCCCAGCTTGCCGACGGTCTCGGCGACGGCTGGCGCAACGCCGCGCTGCCCGCGGACCCGCTCGCCTACGCGCACGGGCTCGACGCGCTCGCCCCCCTCGCGTCGCTGTCCGCGGCGGAGCAGGACGCTCTGCTGACCGCGGTCGCCGACGGCTCCGGCCCGGCCGGCGCCCTCTCTCCGGAGCAGCTCGCCGCCTGGTTCGAGGACTGCCGCGTCGACCTCGTGCGCCAGTGGCTCGCCCACCCGGCGAGCATGGCGCGCGTCGGCTACGACGGCTACGCCTCCGGTGGCGACACCCTCCCCCTCACCGGCTTCCGCTCCCTCGGGGCGGATCAGCGCGACGACTGGGAGCCGACGGCGAGGAGCCCGCGATGAACACGACCGGCATGCGCCGCTTCGACCTCGACGAGACGGTCGACGTCGTCGTCGTCGGCACCGGCGCCGGAGGGGCGCCGCTGCTCGCGACCCTCGCCGCCCGGGGCCTGCGCGTCGTCGCCCTCGAGGCCGGCCCGAACCTCGACGCGGCGAGCCACACCTCGGACGAGACGGTGGCGACCGAGATCAACTGGATGCAGGAGCGCCTGAGCGGCGGCGACGCCCCCACCGCCTTCGGCCCGAACAACAGCGGCCGCGGCGTGGGCGGATCGACGCTGCACTGGGGCGCGTTCACTCCGCGCCCCGACCCGCGCGACCTGCTGCTGCGGACCGAGTCGGGCCTCGGCCGCGACTGGCCGATCGCGCACGCCGAGCTCACCCCGTACCTCGAGCGGGTGGAGGCGACGATCGGCGTCTCGGGGCCCGCCGACTACCCGTGGGACCCGTCGCGGCGCTACCTGCAGGGGCCCGTCGACCGCAACGCGTCCGCCGACATGATGCTGCGCGGCTGCGCGGCGCTCGGGATGCGGGCGGTCGACGCCCCGGCGGCGGTCCTCAGCGAGAGCCGGCACCAGCGGGACCACGGCGAGCGCCCCGCGTGCGTGGGCTGCGGCCAGTGCCACCAGGGCTGCCGCACCGGCGCCAAGGCGAGCATGGACACGACCTACCTGCCCGCGGCCGTGCGCGCCGGCGCCGAGATCCGGGCGGACTCGTTCGTGCACGGCATCGAGCTCGACGCCGCCGGTCGCGTGAGCGCGGTGCTCTACACGGCGGGCGGGGTCGAGCGCCGGCAGCGCTGCTCCTCCCTCGTCCTGGCCGCCGGCGGCGTCGAGACGCCGCGCCTGCTGCTGCACACCGGAGTCGCGAACAGCAGCGGCCAGGTCGGCCGGAACTTCCTCGCGCACGGGGCGGTGCAGGTCTGGGGCACCTTCGAGAGCGAGATGCGCAGCTACCGCGGCTACCCCTCCTCCGTCATCTCGGAGGACACCGTGCGGCCGGCCGACGCCGACTTCGCGGGCGGGTACCTCGTGCAGAGCCTGGGCGTCATGCCGCTCACCCTCGCCACGACGCTCGTGCGCGGCGGCGGGCTGTGGGGGCGCGACCTGATGGACGCGCTCGACGACTACCGGTTCCTGGCGGGCGTCGGGATCAACGCCGAGTGCCTGCCGTCGGACGGCAACCGCCTCGAGCTGACCGGCGAGCTCGACGAGCACGGCGTGCCCAAGGCGCTGATCTCGTTCTCGCCGGGCTCGAACGAGCAGGCGATCGACCGGCACGCGATCCGCACGCTCACCGCCATCCTCGAGGCGGCCGGAGCGACGAGCACGCGCGTGCTCGCCCGCACCGCGCACACCCTCGGCACGTGCCGGATGGGCACGGACCCGACCGACGCCGTCGTGGACGACGCGGGACGCAGCTTCGACGTGCCGAACCTCTGGATCTGCGACAACTCGGTGTTCCCGAGCGCGCTGATCGCGAATCCGGCGCTGGCCACGATGGCGCTGTCGCTGCGCACGGCGGAGCGGATGCTCGCGGCCTGAGCGGCGTCAGTCTCGGGCCTGTGTCCACCGGAAGACGTCGACCACGCGCGCCGCGCCGAGCTCGTGCAGGGGCTCCGCCGATGCGGCGCGGAGGGCTTCGGCGTCGTCCGGGAGCCTCACCTCGGCGCCGCGCGGTAGGGGCAGGATCTCGACGACGACCTCCGAGCCGGGGCCGACCCCCAGGTCGTCGAGGTCGAGGACCCAGCCGTCGGCGTTCCAGAAGCGGTCGGCGCGCAGGACGCCGTCGACGAGCACCCGGGCGACGTCGCCCGCCCAGTCGATCTCGAGCTCCCGGCGGACGGCCCGCGCGGACAGGTCCGGCAGGACGAGGCGGTGAGCCGAGGCGTGGGCGGCGAAATCGGAGTCGCGGGGCGCCGCGGCCCGGCCGTTTCGACCGCCGTACGACGCGGGCGGCGAACCCGCCGGGCGCAGCTCCTCGAGGACGACGGGTCGCACCGACGGCGCGTCCGCCGGGGCGTCGACGGAGCCGGTCACCGCCACGAACGTCCCGTCGCGGTACTCGCGGGGTGCCGGGCGCACGGCGGCGCCGTCCGAGACCAGCCGGCCCTCGGCGTCCGTCCACAGCGGTTCGGCGCCGAGCAGGAGCCGCACCCCGGAGTCGCCCTCGAGCGCCCAGGCCTCGGCGCCGATCGCGGCGGGCAGGACGAGGACGTCGAGTGCGCCGTCGGCGGTCACGAGCACCGGCTCGTCGCCGACGAGGCGGAGGAGCGGACCGTCGACCGCGGCGGCGTCGACCGCGGCGCCGTCGACGATCAGGGCCGTCCCGTCCGCGAAGCGCAGCTCGGGGGCGATGCCCTCCTCCGCGACGAGCACCAGCGTCGGCCGCTCGCCCTCGAGTACCGTGAGCAGCGACGCGGTCGCCCACTCCAGCTCGACTCCGCCGAGCACGAGCCCGACGGGCCAGTGCGCGATCGTGCCGACCGGGATCCGCAGGGGCTCGGCCGGGAAGAGCACGGTCCGCTCCTCCAGCACGACCTCGAACCGCACGCCCGGGTGCTCCTCGAGGGGCTCGTGCGGCTGGTGCCACGTGATGAGCACCACTCCGCTCGTGCCGTCGCTCCGCAGGGCCCAGCGCAGCGTGGTGGAGTCGCGCACCCCCTCCGGTCGCACGTCGGGCAGGCTCGACGGCATCTCGGCGAGCGTCCTGCCGAAGGCCGCGAGCATCGCGTGCTGGCGGCGCAGCAGCCCGAAGCTGCCGGAGGTGCGGCCCGTCGCTCCGATCGGCGCGCGGAAGTCGTAGTCGAAGACGGCCATGTCGTTCGGGTAGCCCGTCGCCTGCGACTCCTGCAGGTCCGGCCCCGGATTCCTGCCGCCGGCGAACATGTAGTAGCCCTGCCACGCCGAGCCGTTGCCGATCTTGTCGTGCGCCACCGCGGCGACGTCGAGCGCCTCGACCCGCGGGCGGCGCTGGTACGCGAGCGCCATGCCGCCGCCGAGCTCGCAGGTCGCGGCCGGGTAGAGCTCGGACGGAGTGCGCGGCGCCTCGAGCGCGACGCCCTGGCGCAGATCGGCGCCGATGCCCGGGTCGTCCCAGACGTGCGAGAAGAAGAAGTGCTCGCGGAACGTGTCGTCCCACGGCTGGTCGTGATCGAGCCAGAAGCCGTCGGGGTAGCCGCCGAACACGGGCATGACCTCGTCGGTCGGCAGGTCGGCGCCGCCCCAGCCGGTCCCGGTCCAGATCGGAGCCGAGAGGCCGGCCGCGCGGGCCATCCGCTTCAGAGTGCGCAGGTGCTCGGGCTGGTCGTAGAGCTCGTTCTCGAGCTGGATCGCGACGACCGGGCTGTCGGGACCGCAGCGGGAGGCGAGCTGCTCGCCGATCGCGGCATACCAGGGCTCGACCAGCGCGAGGTACTCCGGGTCGTCGGTGCGGTGCGCGACCGGCGCCTCCTGCACCCAGTCGGGGAAACCGCCGTTGCGGACCTCGCCGTGCGCCCACGGCCCGATGCGCAGCACGACGTCGAGGCCGATCGCGGCGCAGAGGTCGACGAAGGCGGCCACGTCGCGGTCGCCGTCGAAGCGGCGCTCGCCGCGGACGCCCTCGTGGTGGATCCAGATGACGTAGAAGGCGACGACGCTCACGCCGCCCGCGCGCATCAGGCGCAGCCGCTCCTCCCAGCGCTCCCGCGGCACGCGGGTGAGGTGGAACTCGCCGGAGACCGGGATGACGGGCCGGCCGTCGCGGAGAACGGACCGATCGGTGAGGCGGTAGCGGGAGTGCGGGTCCTCGACGGTGCTCATCGGCGGCTCGTGCCGCTCGCGCTCCCACGGGACGTGCCGGACGGTGGCGGTGCCGACAGGAGCGCCCGAGACGGGTGCGGCGGCGGTGCCGGCGTCGGCGTCGATGTCGGTTCCAGCGCGGTCGGTCATGCCTGATGCTCCTTCGGATCGGCCCGCTGCTCGTGGCGAGTGGCGGATGTCCGGCCAGGCTAGCTGTCATCGCTCCCAGTGTCGAAAAGCAGGCTTCACGCGCCGAGGGGCCGCAACCACCGCAGCGGCACTGTGATCGTTTCCAGTGCCGGCACGCGGTGCCTACACTGGGGCGATGACCCCCGTCGGCGATCCCCCGCGGCGCCCCACCATCGACGACGTCGCTGCCGCGGCCGGCGTCTCCCGCGGCACCGTCTCGCGCGCCCTGAACGGCGGCAGATGGGTCAGCCCCGACGCTCAGCGCGCCGTCGAGGCGGCCGTGCGGCGCACGGGCTACCGCGCGAACGCCCACGCCAGGGGCCTGCGCCGCCGCCGCGCCGGAGCGATCGCCTTCGTGCTCGGCGAGGACGTCGAGCGCCTCTTCGCCGACCCCAACGTCGCCGTCCTGCTCACCCACGTCTCGAAGGCGCTGGCGGAGCAGGGCCACGCGATGGTCCTCCTCCTCGCCGCCGACGACGCCTCGAAGCGGCACGCCCTCGACTTCCTCGCCACCGGGCAGATCGACGGAGTGATGCTCGTGTCGTGGAGCCGCGACCTCACCCTCCTCGACGAGCTGCGCGCGGCCGGCATGCCCGTCGTCTGCTGCGGCACTCCCGAGCGGCGCGGCGGTGGCGCCGGCTGGGTCGCGGCCGACGATCGCGAGGGCGCCCGCCGCATGACGGAGCACCTGCTGAGCCTCGGCCGCCGCAGCCCCGCCATGATCGCCGGGCCGGACGACCGCCTCGGCGCCTCCCTCCGGGTCGACGGCTACCGCGACGCGCTCGGCGACGCAGCGGCGGGACCGGTGGAGTACGGCGACTGGTCCGAGCGCAGCGGTGCCGAGGCGATGACCCGACTGCTCGAGTCCTCCCCCGGCGTCGACGCCGTCTTCGCCGCGAACGACCGCATGGCCGCCGGCGCCATCGCCGTGCTGCTCGCGTCCGGGCGCCGCGTGCCCGAGGACGTGGCGGTCGGCGGCTTCGACGACAGCCCCGCGGCGAGCGCCGCAACTCCCGCGATCACCACGATGCGACAGCCGTTCGAGCGCATCGCGCGCGAGATGACCCGGCTGCTGCTCGCCGAGATCGACGGCGAGCAGCCGGCCCACGTGCAGCTGGCGACGGAGTTCGTCCGCCGGGAGTCGGCGTAGCCGGTCGGTCGCGGGCGTAGGGTGCGATCGCCACCCACGACGACGTGGCGAGGAGGAACGACCATGAGCGACGAGCGCAGCAGGACGATCACCTGGCACGATCCGATGGCCACCGCGGCGGCGGCGAGGCGGATGAGCGGACTCGAGCACCTCCGTGCGATGAAGGACGGCACGATCCCGCCCCCGCCGATCACCGCGCTGATGAACACCGACCTGGCCGAGGTCGACGAGGGCCGCGTCGTCTTCCGCTGCCGGCCGGACGAATCGCACTACAACCCGATCGGGCTGGTGCACGGCGGCTTCGTCTGCACGGTCCTCGACTCCGCCGCGGGCTGCGCCGTGCAGTCGACGCTGCCCGCCGGGGTCGGCTACACCTCGCTCGACCTGACGGTGAGCTACCTCCGCGGCGTGCACCGCGACAGCGGTGAGCTGCTCGCGATCGGCACGGTCGTGAAGCCGGGCCGGCGCGTCGCGTTCGCCGAGGCGCGGGTCACCGACTCCCAGGGGCGCCTGGTCGCGACGGCCACCTCGACCCTTCTCGTCTTCCCCTTCACCGAGGCGGCGGGCTGACGCCTCCGCCGGCTCGGAGCCGCTCCTGCGTCAGTCGAAGTCGGTGCTCCGGCCCAGCTGCTCCCACTCGTCGGCGTCCGCCCGCAGCGCGTCCAGTGCGGCGCGGAACGCGTCCTGCGCGTCGTTGCCGAGGAGGAGGAGCGACGGGGTCGACTCCGATCCGACGACGCGGATCAGTGCGGCCGCCGCCCGCTCCGGGTCGCCGGCCTGGGTGCCGTGCACGGTGTCGTGCTCCTTGCGGCGCTTGCCCGCCGTCTCGGCGTAATCGGCGATCGGCTCGGCCGACTGCGTGAGCGAGCGCCCCGCGAAGTCGGTGCGGAAGCCTCCGGGCTCGACCGAGAAGGCGCGGATCCCCAGCGGCGCGACCTCCTTGCGGAGCGAGAGCGTCAGCGCCTCGATCGCCGCCTTGACGGCGGCGTAGTAGCCCGAGCCCTCCGGCGAGATCCGCGCGCCGATCGACGACAGGTTCACGATCGTGCCGGAGCGGCGCGAGCGCATCCCGGGCAGCACCGCCTTGATCGTGCGCACGGAGCCGGAGAGCTGGGTGTCGAAGAGGCGTTGCACGTCGCCCTCGTCACCCTCCTCGACGGCCGCGCGGTAGCCGTAGCCGGCGTTGTTGACGAGCACGTCGACCTGCCCGAACCGCTCCTCGGCGGCACGGACCGCGGCGGTGACCTGCGACTCGTCGGTGACGTCGAGGGCGACGGCGAGCGCGGTGGCGGGGTAGCGCTCGGCGATGTCCCGGACGGAGTCGATGTCGCGCGCGGTGACGACGACGCTGTCGCCGTGCGCCAGAACGGCCTGCGCGAGCGCGCGTCCGAGCCCGGTGGAGCAGCCGGTGATGAGCCAGGTGGTCATGCGGTCCTTCTTCCTCGCAGTGCCCGCGGAGCGCGAGCCGCAGCCAGTCGACCGCGTGGCCGCTCGCGACGACAGGGGTGGACGGCGGATCCGGTGCACCGGATCGTTACCGGATCCGGTGCAGACTTCCCCGCGACAGGCCCGAGGATGATGCCAGGGGGACGGTCCGCGCCCTCCGTCGTCCGCTCCGAGGGGTCCTCCGCCATGCACCTCCGCTCCCGCGCGCTCCTGGGCGCTGTTGCACTCGCCGCTCTGACCGGCCTGACCGGCTGCACCCCCTCCGCCGATCCGGTGGCCGAACCGACCGGATCGGCGGAGGGGGTGCAGCCGGTC
>NZ_JAMRYM010000128.1:0-7618 GCF_023743255.1 Rathayibacter rubneri
TCCTGGCGCGCCTGGACGAGCTCGGTCTCGAGCCCGCCAACTACAACGGCGGCGGTCAGATCGTGGTCGCCGGAGCCGTCGACGCGCTGCAGGCGCTCAAGGACGAGCCGGTCGCCGGCACCCGCGTCATCCCCCTCCAGGTCGCCGGAGCGTTCCACACCCGCTACATGGCGCCCGCGCGCGACTCGCTCGCCGAGGTCGCCGCGGGGATCACCCCCTCCGACCCGACGCTGCGGCTCTGGACCAACCGCGACGGCTTGGTCGTCGACTCCGGCGCCGCGTTCCTCGAGCTGCTCGTCGGCCAGGTCGCCTCCCCCGTGCGCTGGGACCTCTGCATGGCGGCGTTCGCCGAGGCCGGAGTCACCGGCCTCATCGAGCTCGCCCCCGCCGGCGCCCTCGTGGGCCTGGCCAAGCGCGGCCTCAAGGGTCTGCCGACCCTCGCGGTCAAGACACCCGACGACCTCGACGCCGCCCGCGCCTTCATCGACGAGCACGCCGCCTAGCAGGAGAGACCCCCATGACGCCCCCCACCCTCACCCAGTCCAGCGGCACCGCCTACACCCGGATCCTCGGCATCGGAGCCGCGCGCGGCGACCGCGTCGTGCCCAACGACGACCTGATCGAGCCGATCAACTCCTCCGACGAGTGGATCCGCCAGCGCACCGGCATCATCGAGCGCCGCCGCGCCTCGGCGGGCGTCGAGGCCGTCGACCTGGCGACGACCGCCTCCCTCGAGGCGATCGAGAAGGCCGGCATCCGTCCCGACCAGATCGGCGTCGTCCTCGTCTCGACCATCAGCAACACGGTGCAGACCCCGTCGCTGGCCGCGCTGCTCGCCGACCGCATCGGAGCGAACCCCGCACCCGCGTACGACATCTCGGCCGCCTGCGCCGGGTACACCTATGGCATCGCCCAGGCCGATTCGTTCATCCGCTCCGGCCTCGCCGAGTACGTGCTCGTCGTGGGCGCCGAGAAGCTCTCGGACCTCGTCAGCCCCACCGACCGCAGCATCTCCTTCCTCCTCGGCGACGGAGCGGGCGCCGCGGTCGTCGGGCCGAGCGACTCCGCCGGCATCTCGAAGACCGTCTGGGGCTCCGACGGATCCCGCTGGGACACCGTGGGCATGGACAGCCCGCTGCTCGCCTACCGCGAGGGGCGCGCCGAGTGGCCGACCCTGCGCCAGGACGGCCCCTCCGTCTTCCGCTGGGCGGTCTGGGACATGGCGAAGGTCGCCAAGCAGGCGCTGGCCGAGGCCGGAGTCGAGCCCTCGGACCTCGCCGCGTTCATCCCTCACCAGGCCAACATGCGGATCATCGACGAGTTCGCCAAGCAGCTGAAGCTGCCGGACACGGTGACGATCGCCCGCGACATCGAGACGACCGGCAACACGTCGGCCGCGTCGATCCCGCTCGCCACCCACCGCCTGCTCGAGGAGCACCCCGAGCTCAGCGGCGGACTCGCCCTGCAGATCGGCTTCGGAGCCGGACTCGTGTTCGGCGCGCAGGTCGTGGTGCTCCCTTAAGGGGAGACGACCCACCCCTAAACTGACTCACGGTCACTCGACGACAACTCGAATCACACCCCTCAAGGAGAGAACCATGGCACTGTCCACCGAAGAAGTCCTCGCCGGCCTGGCCGAACTGGTCAACGACGAGACCGGCATCGCGACCGATTCCGTCGAGCTGGACAAGTCGTTCACCGACGACCTCGACATCGACTCCATCTCGATGATGACGATCGTCGTCAACGCCGAGGAGAAGTTCGACGTGAAGATCCCGGACGACGAGGTCAAGAACCTCAAGACGGTGGGCGACGCGGTCACCTTCATCGTCAAGGCGTCCGAGTAGGACTCACCGCTCCACCGTCCGCGAGGCGGACACCCCGGCCCGGCACAGGCCCGGCCGGGGTGCGCCCGGCACCCACCCCGTCACGGAACAGAGATCGTCGTCATGAGCAGCAAGAAGATCGTCGTCACCGGCATCGGCGCCAGCACTCCCCTGGGAGGAACGGCGCGCGAGTCGTGGAACGCCCTCCTCGCGGGCGAGTCCGGCGTCAGCACCATCCAGGCCGACTGGGTCGCCGAGCACGACCTCCCCGTGACGTTCGCCGCTCAGGCGAAGGTGCGCCCGGAGGACGTCCTCCCCCGCCCCGAGTTCAAGCGGCTCGACCCCTCGAGCCAGTTCGCGCTGATCTCGGCGCGCGAGGCCTGGGCCGACTCGGGCATCACCGACGTCGACCCGCTGCGCGTGGGCGTCGACTACTCCACCGGCATCGGCGGCCTCTGGACCCTCCTCGACGCCTGGGACACCCTGCGCGAGCGCGGGCCCCGCCGCGTGCTGCCCATGACCATCCCGATGCTCATGCCCAACGCCGCCGCCGCGGCGATCAGCATGTCCATCCCCTCCCGCGCCTACGCCCGCACCGACGTCTCGGCCTGCGCGTCGAGCACCGAGGCGATCGCGAACGCCTACGAGCACCTCCAGCAGGGCCTCGCCGACGTCGTCATCGCCGGCGGCACGGAGTCCGTCGTGCACCCGCTCCCCCTCGCGGCCTTCGCCGCCATGCAGGCGCTCTCGCGCCGCAACGACGACCCGGCCACCGCCTCCCGTCCGTACGACGTCAGCCGCGACGGCTTCGTCCTGGGCGAGGGAGCCGCCTCGCTGGTCCTCGAGACCGAGGAGCATGCGCTCGCCCGCGGCGCCCGCATCTACGCCGAGCTCGCCGGCGGCGCCGTCACCAGCGACTCGTACCACATCACCGCGCCCGACCCCGAGGGGTCCGCCGCCGCCCGCGCGATGATCGCCGCCCTCGAGCAGGCCGGCGCCTCCCGCACCGACGTCACCCACGTGAACGCCCACGCGACGAGCACCCCGGTCGGCGACGTCGCCGAGTACCGCGCCCTCGCCCGCGTCTTCGGCGACCACCTGTCGAACATCGCCGTCTCGGCGACGAAAGCGGCCACCGGCCACCTCCTCGGCGGCACCGGTGCCCTCGAGGCCATCTTCACGGTGCTGGCCCTCCACGAGCGCACCGCTCCGCCGACGATCAACCTCACCGAGCAGGACCCCCAGATCCCGCTCGACGTCGTCACCAGCCCCCGCGCCCTCGGCGACGGCCCGCTGGTCGCCCTCTCGAACTCCTTCGGGTTCGGGGGGCACAATGCTGTTGCCGCGTTCCGGTCGGTGTAGCGGGGCGTAGCCCCGTACACCGAGCGGAACGCGGGCTTCGTTGCGCGTAGCGCAACGAAGGCGCGTCCGCTCCCTGCGTGGCTCGGTTTCCGGGGGCCGGTGCGGTGCGGCGACGGCGATCCGCTGGGACGCGGATCGCCGGATACGCCTCGCGGCGCTCGGGTGGGTTGCGCGCCACCCTCCGGGCGGCGGCGCATCGCTCGCTCTACCGGGCATCGACGGGAAGCTCGCCCTGCCGGGCATCGGCGGCAACGTCGCCCTACCGGACAGTGGCACGCAGTTCAGCGCAACCGGCAGGGCGGAAAGCTCGCCGTGACCGGTCCTCGGCACGAAGCTCGCTCCACCGGGTATCGGCACACAGCTCGCTCCACCGGGTATCGGCATACAGCTCGCTCCACCGGGTATTGGCACACAGCTCGCCGTTGCGGGCTTCGGCGGACCGTTCGCCCCACCGGGCATCGGCGGAAAGCTCGCCGTGACCGGCATCGGCGCTTGTCCCCGAGCTCGCCGATCGCGCCTCGGGCTCGTCGAATCACGTCCGGCTCGCGGAAGCGTCCGTGCCTCGGGAGCCCGACCCGATTCCACGAGCCGAGACCTCTGCGCGGACCGCCCGGCAGCCCCTCGTCCGGCCACCGATGATCCTGCCGGCACGATCCGGACCTGTGTCCCCTGGGACGACGCGTTCCGGCGACTCCCGAAACTCATCCCCGGCCCGCAGAACCGCACTCGACTCGCGAGAACCCCCGACCCGACGAGCCCGACCGCTTTCCACGAGCCGGCGCTCCTGCGCCCGGCCGGGTCCACGAGCCGGAGGTGCTGCGCCCGGCCGGGTCCACGAGCCGAGAGTCTCGACCCGGTCTCCTCCGGTGGGAACGAAGACCTCAAGCCCCGGCCCCCCGGATCGCCGAGCCCCGCAAGGCGTATCCGCCGAATCGCGTACCAGCGATTCGACGTCGCCGTTCGCTCCACGCTCCACGCTCCACGAAACGCGACCACGTCGCACAGCCGACCGCGCGACGCCGTGCGAGGAGCGGCGTCGACACGGGCACCGCCGACCGCGCGACCCCGCGCGGGGAGCGGCGTCGAAACGAGCACCGCTGCATCAGCCGACTCGGTGCAGCCACACGAAGTCGCTCGCGTAGCGGATAGGCCCGAGCCTCCGCCCCCGGATCGCCGAGCACCGCGAGGCGTATCCGCCGAATCGCGTACCAGCGATTCGACGTCGCCGTTCGCTCCACGCTCTAAGAAACGCGACCACGTCGCGAAGCCGACCGCGCGACGCCGCACAGGGGGCGGCGTCGACACCGAAACGTCGGCGTCAGCCGACTCCGTGCATCCAGATGACCGGCGCGAAGTCGCTCGCGTAGCGGAACGGCTCGAGCTCGTCCTCCCAGGCCTGGCCGAGGGCGAGGCGGAGTTCGCGGTGCAGCTCGATGGGGTCGGCGCCGGCGGTCTCCATGGCGGCGCGGACGCGGTCCTCGGGGATCACGGTGTTGCCGACGCTGTCGGTCTGGGCGAAGAAGATGCCGAGGCCTGGGGTGTGCATCCAGCGGCCGCCGTCGACTCCGGGGGACGGCTCCTCGGTCACCTCGTAGCGGACGTCCTCCCAGCCGCGAAGGGCGGAGGCGATGCCGGCACCGGTCCCGGGAGGTCCCTCCCAGGTGAACTCGGCCCGCTGCGTGCCCCGGAGAACCGGCTGCTCGATCCACTCGAAGTTCACGGCACGACCGAGAGCGCGCCCGGCTCCCCACTCGAGGTGGGGGCAGAGCGCGCGAGGGGCGGAGTGCACGAAGAGCACACCCCGAGTCTGCTGCGCCACCATGCTGTCCTCCGTCCGTCCTGGTGCGTCTTCCCCAACGACCCGGACCACGTACGACAAGTGGTGCATTCTTCGATTGTGCGGTGGACGAGCCACCACGTCAGAGTATGCATCAGGCGTCCTGCGCCGACAAGGCGGCTCGCCGCGCCCGCCCCGGGAGCGCCCGGATCCCCTGCCTATACTCGGGATCGTCCGGTGCCCTCTCGCGTCCGGGCCCGCCCGAGAGGAGTCCCGTGTCGGTCCGCGACGGCCTCCTGGCGCTCCTCACCCTCGGCCCGGCCTACGGTCTGCAGCTGCACTCCGAGCTCCTGGACCGCGCCGCTCATCGCCGCCGGGTGAACGTCGGTCAGATCTACTCCACCCTCGATCGCCTCCGCGAGCGCGGCCTCGTCGTCTCGGCGGGCGCGACGGAGGACGGACTCCCCCTGCACGCTCTGACCGACGAGGGCCGGGTCGAGGCCGTCGCCTGGCTCCACGGCGACGGCGCCTCGGCCCAGGAGGACTGGGACGACGTGCTCGACCGCATCCTGCTCGCGTCGAGTCTCGAGGAGGCCGATCTCGAGGCCGTGCTCTCGGCGTACGCGGTCACCCTCCCGGAAGACGAGGAACAGCTCGACGACCACCCGCAGCGGCGCCTCGCGGCCCGCGCGATGCGGGTCCGCGACGACGCCCTCCGCGGCCTGCTGGCCGCCGCCCGGGAGGAGCTGTCCGGTGCCGACGCCGGCGCCGGAGTGCGAGGATTCGCCCTGGAGCGCCCCCGTCGCGGCCGCAGAGCGGTGTCCCGCGACGAGACAGGCGCGGGCGCCGTCGCCTAGTGTGGAGCGCATGTCCCGCACACCCCTCGGCCTCCGCGAGCCCTCGCGCGCGCGTCGACGCCTGATCGCGGCCGGTGCGGGCACCCTCCTCGTCCTCTGCGCCTCCCTGGCCTCGCCTCTGACCGCCTCCGCCGCCTACGATCCGTCCGACTACCCGTCGTGGTCCGACGTCGAGTCGGCGAAGGACAGCGAGAGCGCGACCGCCGCCGAGGTCGACCGGATCACGGCGTTCCTCGCCGACCTCCGCGACCAGGCCGCGGAGCTCACCGACGCCGCGATCGCGCGGGCGGCCGAGGCCGATGCCGCCCGGACGGCGCTCGACGAGGCGAACCAGCGCGTCACCGCTCTCGAGAGCCGGGCCGATGCCGCGCGGGCCGACGCGGACGCCGCGAAGGAGCAGGCCGGCCGACTCGCCGCGCAGCTCTACCGCAGCGGCGGAACCGACGCGACGCTGAACCTCCTCGTCGGCGGGGAGCAGTCGGACGAGCTGCTGTACCGCCTCGGCACGATGAGCCAGCTCACGCTGCAGACGAGCAGCCTGCAGACCGCCGCCGAGACCACCGAGAACGCGGCGGGCGCCCTCGCCGCCCAGGCCGAGCAGGCCCGCTCCGAGCGCGTCGCCCTCGTCGACGCGGCGAGTGCGGCGCTCGACGCGGCCGAGGCGGCCCAGAGCGCCGCCGACGCCAAGGTCGCCGAGCAGGAGCAGTACAGCTCGACGCTCTACGCGCAGCTCGCCGATCTCAAGAACACGACCGCGGCGCTCGAGGAGCAGTACGCGACGGGTCAGCAGGAGAAGGCGGTCTTCGAGGACCAGCAGCGCCGTGCGCGAGAGGCGGCCGAGGCCGAGGCACGCCGTACCGCACCCGCCGCCGCTCCCCGCCCCGCAGCACCCGCTCCGGCTCCGGCCGCGCCCGGCGGCGGTCCGCTCCAGCTCGGCAACGACGACCCGACCGGAGCGAAGAACAGCTCGGCCGAGACCATCGCCGCGCTCAGCACCTACGCCGGCCGCACCGACGGCATGTCGCCCGCGCAGGCGCAGGCCTACGCGCGGTCCGTCCTCGGGAACTACGGCTGGGGCTCGGACCAGATGGACGCGTGCCTGGTCCCGCTCTGGAACGGCGAGTCCGGCTGGCGCTGGAACGCGCTGAACCGCTCCTCCGGCGCCTACGGCATCCCTCAGGCGCTGCCCGCCAGCAAGATGGCCTCCGCGGGCATGGACTACCAGACCAACGCGGCGACGCAGGTGAACTGGGGACTCTCGTACATCAAGAGCTCGTACGGCTCGCCCTGCAGCGCCTGGGCGAAGTGGAACAGCCGCTCGCCGCACTGGTACTGAGCGCGCGCCTCACTTCGCCTCGTCGTAGGCGTCGACCACCGCGACGGTGACCGGGAAGTCGATGTCGGCTCCGCCGAACAGCGCTCGACCCGCGCGCTCCGCGGACTCGCGGACGATCTCGGCGACCCGCTCCGCCGCTTCGGCGGGTGCGTGCACGATGACCTCGTCGTGCAGGAAGTACACGAGGTGCGCGCGGTCCAGGCCCGGCCCGCCGTCGCGCAGGCGCGCGCGCAGGTCACCCATCCAGCACAGCGCCCACTCGGCGGCCGTCCCCTGCACGACGAAGTTGCGGGTGAAGCGGCCCCAGTCGCGGGCGCGCTGCGCGCTGCGGGCGTCGGGGTTCTCGTCGTTCGGGCCCACCGCTCCGGGCGGCGAGCTGCGGCCGAGCCAGGTCGACACGGACTCGCCGCGCTCCCCCGCCCGCGCGGCGAGTCCGTGTCGACCTGGCTCGGCCGCAGCT
>NZ_JAMRYM010000129.1:0-7224 GCF_023743255.1 Rathayibacter rubneri
GGGTGGGGAGCGGAGGCGCGTCCCGGGACGCGCGCGGGAGGGCGGCGGCGAGCGCGCCGACCGTCTCCTCCTCGAAGCCGTCCTCGAGGGTCCGGAGGGCGACGGGAGCGGTCTGCGCCGGATCGAACTGCGTGCGCAGCAGATCCGTCGCCGCGATCGCCGAGGCGGAGGCGGTGCCCGCGATCACGAGGACCGCGACGCCGCGAGCCGCGAGCTCCTTGGCCAGCGCCCACCAGCCGGCCGGGTCGCCGCCGTGCCGGTCGGGCGAGACGATCACGAGGGCCTGGACCCCCGAGCGGAGCAGGGCCAGCTCGGCGAGCACGCGGACGCGCTCGAGTGCGGGCACCTCGGACATCGGCCGGCGAGCCAGAGGGGCGACGCCGAGGCCCTCGAGGGCGCGGGCGACCGCCCGGGGGTGCGAGGAGCGGCCCGCGAACACGAGCTCCTCCGCCGTCACTCCGCCGAGCGTGACATCCGGGGCGGGCTCGCTGACGGCGGGGGCGTCGACGAGAGCGACGGAGGCGCGCATCCGCTTCGGGTCCTCGACACCGTCGACGGTGATCCGGCCGGTGCCGGGGCGCATGCGCCCGCTCGCGAGGAGGCCGAGGACCGTGGGGCGCTGCTCCGTCTCGGTGAGGGCGAGCGTCGCGGACCCGCTCGAGAACGAGAGCGAGACGGGCGGCAGCGCGCCGCCCTTGGCGACGTCGTGCAGCTCGATCCTCACGCGCCGGCCCCCTCGGCGAGAACCCGGGCCGCGAGGGCGTCGGCGTCGGCCCAGCCGAAGCCCGCGATCGCGAGCACGTCGACCATGACGAGGCGCTCGGCCTGCGCTTCGCCGAGCTCGGAGTCGGCGGCCTCGTCGAGCACGGCGATGGCGGCGTCCTCGACGAGTCGCGCGAGGCGCGCGGCGTCGAGGTCCGGTCGGAAGCGGCCGGAGGAGATCCCGCGGGACGCGGTCGCCCGCAGCTGGGCCCGCACGGGCTCCAGCGTGCCGGCGACGATCTCGGCGTAGGGCGAGCGGAGCGCGGCGCGGGCGGGGAGGCGGATCGCCTCGACCTCGTGCCACATCCGCGAGCCGATCAGGGCGAGCTCGCAGGCCGGATCCTCGTGCCGCACGGGGGAGAGGGCGGCGGCGATGCGGGCCGCTCCCTCCTGGAACACGGTGGTCAGCAGCTGCTCCCGGGACGAGAAGTGGCCGTAGACGGTGCGGCGGGTCACTCCGGCCTCGGCCGCGATGGCCTCGAGCGAGGCGTCGGGGTCGGTGCGGAGGAGGGTCCTGGCCGCGAGGAGGATCGCGGCGCGGTTGTCGGTCGCGTCGCGCCGGGGAGCTCTGCTGGTGGTCACTGGTCCATCGTACGAAATTGCACAACGCTGTGCAAGATACTGGACGGCGGTCCCCGGCACCGCACAGGGGACGGGGTTAGCCTGGGCACATGAACGGCGAGAACCTGCTGGGCCCCGAACCGACCCTCCTCCCCGAGGACCCCGCGGTCACCGCGGCCCTCGCGAAGCACGCGACCCCGGGAGCCGTCGAATTCGCCGCCCTCGCCGCCGCCCACCCGCGCTCACCGCTGGCCTGGGCCCTGCTCGCCGACAGCGTCTGGGGCATCGACGCGGCCTTGCCGTCCTACGCCTACGCGCGCGTCGGCTACCACCGCGGCCTCGACCTCCTCCGCACCGCCGGCTGGCGCGGCCAAGGCCCGATCCCCTGGCGCCACGGCCCCAACCGCGGCTTCCTCCTCGCCCTCTACGCCCTCCGTCGCGCCGCCGAATCGATCGGCGAGACCGACGAGGTCCAGCGCCTCACGACGTTCCTCCAGCAGGCCGACCCGGCCGCGATCCCCGAGATCGAGCGGTACCACGAGGACGCGTTACCCCCCACCGCCTCCATAGTCATCCTCGGCGCAGACTGATCGGCGCCCGGTCACGGTGCTCGCGGCGTTGTCGTCGGGCGCCGTAGCTCCGCTACGACTTCCTCCTCCGCCTTGCGATCACCGCAACCGGACGCCGATCAGTCCCCCCTCCTGGAGACGAGCGGCGCCGTGCCTGCGGCACGAGCGGACGGGGGCCGCGCCTGTGGCACGAGCCGGTGGAGGCGCCGTGCCTGTGGCACGAGCGGGGCGGCGCCGTGCCTGCGGCATGAGCGGGGCGGGGCCGTGCCTGTGGCACGAGCCAAGGGGCGCCGTGCCTGCGGTACGAGCGGAGGGGCTGCTACTCGGACGTGCCGCCCCCCTTGCTGGTCGAGTAGCCCCGGAGGGGCGTATCGAGACCCGCGTTCGCCGGAGGGCGGGGTCAGCGGCGGCGCAGGGCGGCGGCCGTGGAGAGGGCGAGGAGGGCGCCGAGGGCGGCGGAGGCCGCGGTGACGGCGAAGCCGGACTGGGGGCCGAGGGACTCGACGGCGAGGCCGCTCAGGGAGGAGCCGGCGGTGACTCCGATGGCGAGGCCGGTGGGGGGCCAGGCGAGGGCCTCCGTGAGACGGGCGCGAGGCGAGATCGTCTCCACCAGGCTCGAACCGGTGATGAGCAGCGGCGACGTCGCGAGGCCCGCGACGAAGGCGAGCACCACGAGGACGGGCGGGGAGCCCGAGAAGACCAGGACCGGCACGACGACGCCGAACACGACGCCCGCGACGACGAAGCGCGAGAGCGGGCCGCCGGGCAGGCGCGCGGCCCCCACGACGACTCCGGTCAGCACGCTGCCGATGCTGTACACCGACAGCAGCAGGCCCGACGCGGCGTCGGCGCCCGCCGCCTCGGCGGTCGCGATCGCGGCGACGTTGAACGAGCCGAAGACCCCTCCGATCGTCGCGAACACCGCGGTGACGCCGACCAGCGCGAGCGGCAGGCGCACGGCGGAGGCCCTGCTCTCGGGGGTGCTGACGGCGAGCGGCGGCTGCGTGCGCACCTGCGCGAGGAGCGCCGTGCTGCCGATCACGCCGATCCCGAGGCCCACCAGCACTCCTGCGGCAGGGTGCACGAGCGAGGCCAGCAGGGTCACGACCGGCGGAGCGACGACGAACGCCGCCTCGTCGGCCACCGACTCCACCGAGTAGGCGGTGTGGCGGAGGCCGGGGTCCGAGGTGGCCGCGCTCCAGCGCGAGCGCACCGCCGAGCCGATGTCGATGACGGCGAGTCCGGCGAGCACCGCGAGCGCGAACCAGGTCCACACCGGCGCCCCGATCAGCACGGCGGCGACGAGTCCGAGCGAGGCGGCGACCAGCACCGGGAGCGACAGGGCGAGCGCGCGGCGCTGGCCCCAGCGGTCCATCACCCGCGACCAGACCGGGCCCGCGGCGGCGAGCGAGAGGGTGAGCGTGCCCGACACCGCGCCGCCGAGCGCGTAGCTGCCCGAGACGTCGGTGACGAGGACGAGCACGCCGATCGCGAGGCTGCCCTTCGGGAACCGGCCGAACCAGCCCGAGGAGGAGAAGGCGAGCGACCCGGGGAGGGCGAACGCCCGCGCGTAGCGGCCCGCCGCACGCCCGAGCGCCGAGGACTGCGGCGCGGAGGGACCGGCGGGAGAGGAGGGTGCCGAGGAGTCAGGCATGCGTCGGTTTCCGATTCCGGCCGACCGAAAGCGGAGGCGCTCCACTGGCTGCTCGGACGACCCGGCGAGTCTACCGGCGGCTCCAGGACACTCCCGGATGCGGCGGCACCCGCCTCACGGCACACTGGCTCCGTGGATCCCGACGCGCTCGAGCAGCTCCTGTCCGACCTCCCCGGCGCCGAGCCGGGGTTCCCGTTCGGCCCCGGCACCCGCGTCTGGAAGGTCGGCGGCAAGGTCTTCGCCCTCGAGTCGGAGCTGCAGGGCCGCGCCTGCGTCAGCGTGAAGGCGCTGCCCGAGAACGTCGTGCACCTCGTCGCGGGCGCCGACGGGGTCGGTCCGGGGTACCACCTCAACAAGACCCACTGGGTCACGGTCGACCTCGAGCGGGTCGATCCCGGGCTCGCCGCCGAGCTGGTGCAGGAGTCGCACGCGATCATCGTCGCGAAGCTGCCGCGCCGCCTCCGCCTCGCCCTCGACGGCACGGCGAGCGGCTCGCTCTCGGAGGACGTCTGACGCGCTGTTGCGCCGTGTGACGCGGCCGGATGCGGGTCGCCGTGCGGCGATCTAGCGTGGCTGCACCCACCCGCTCCCACGAGAGGACGCGCCATGCCACCCCGCACCCGCCTGCAGTCGACGGTCGAGACCGCCTGCGAGCGCGGGGCGATGTGCGTGCACGACCGGGCCGGCCACGGGCTCGGCGCACTGCAGCTGCGGCTGGCGCGCGCCACTCCGCGGGGCTGGGTCGACGCGCTCGTCGTCGCGGTCGACGGGGACGGCTGGATCTCGCTCGAGCTCTGGGGGTCGGGCGGCGTCGAGCGCGTGTGGCACCACGCGGAGGCGGCGCTCGCCGTCGGCGCGCCGGTGTCGCTCCACACGCGCTACGGCGTGCTGGCCTCGGGCGCACTGCAGATCAGCGTCGCCCGCGAGTAGCGGAGCCCGCTCAGGCGGGCATCGACGCGAGCATCGCCTCGCACGCCGACGCGCAGTCCTCGCACGCCATCGCGCAGAGGCGGCAGGTCTCGCTCATCTCGGCGTGGGAGGAGCACTCGGCGGCGCACGCGCGGCACATCGCGAGGCAGGCCTCGAGCATCGGCCGCAGCACGGCGGCGTCCCTGCTCATCGGGCGCATCAGCATGCGCATCGTCGCGAGGCAGACGTCGGCGCAGGTGGCGCACATCGACGCGCACCGCCCCATCCCGTCCATCGACGACATCGCGTCGGAGCACATGGTGCAGGCCTGCAGGCACGCGGAGCACGCGTCGATGCAGGCCTGCATCGCGGTCGTGTCCATCGTCTCGGCGTCGGCCATCGGCATGGCCTTCATCATCTCGTCCGTGCGCATGTCGCTTCTCCCTCGATCGGGGCGGTGCGGAGGCACGTCCGGCGGGCGTCCGCGGTGGCTGCCTCCGATGCTAGGCCGATCGACTCCTCGCGTCACCCCCGCCGAGGCGCTCGCCAGGACGGATCCGTCACCCCTGCCGAGGTGCGCGCCCGGACGACGCGAGGCCCCCTGCCGGCGCAGAGGGCCTCGCGGGGCGGTTCGGATCCCGCGGCTCAGATGCCGTAGGTCTCCAGGTACGCGGCGGTGTCGTGCCAGCCCTCGACGGCGAAGCACTCGACGCCCATGGCCTTCACCGGGTAGTCGTTGCCGTCGGGGTCGAGGCGGTCGCCGACGAAGATCATGTCGTCGAGCGGGATGCCGGTCAGCTCGGTGAGCTTGTTCATGCCGTAGGACTTGTCGATGCCCTTGCGGGTGATGTCGACCGAGGTGGAGCCGCCGGAGCGGACCTCGAGGTCGGGCAGCACGGCCTGGACGGCCTCGCGGAGGGTGTTCTTCTTCTCGCCGGTCGGGTCCCAGGCCTGCTTGACCGGGACGGGCGCCGCCTGGCCGAGGGCCGAGAACGTGATCTGCGACTCGCGGTCCTCGAGGATCGGACCCCAGGTCTCGGACTCCCAGTAGCCGAGCTCCTTCGCCTTCTCCTCGACGGCCGCGAGGGCGCGGGACTTCTCGTCCTCGGTGAGGTTCTCGGCGTAGATCTGGGTCCAGTCGCCGCTCTCGAAGCGGTAGTACTGGGTGCCGCAGGTGGGCATGAGGTGGAGCTTGGCGAGCGCCTCGGGGTCGGCGCCCTGGAGACGGTCGAGCACCTGCATCCGGAACTGACCGATCTGCCCGCCCGAGATGATGCAGACCTCGGTCGCCTTGAGCAGGCGGACGAGGAGGTCGGCCATCGCCGGGTCGACGGGGGACTTCGAGGCGGCGAGGGTGTCGTCGAGGTCGAAGGCCATCAGGCGGGGCAGGGTGCTCATGGGTCTCGTTTCACGGTCTGAGGACGGGGCGGTATAGAGGATACGGGGCGGCGCCGGAACGCGCGTCCGGCGCAGCACCGGTCCGCTCGGGGGCGGGTGCGGCGAGCCGGTGGGCGCTCCTCTCGCAGAGGCGGAGCGCCGTCCGAGCGCAGACTGGGGGCATGCCCGACTCGCCGTCCCCCGCCCGCCGAGCGCGGCGCTCCGTTCCGCGCACGATCGCCCGGATCCTCCTGGGCCTCGTGCTCGTCACCGCGGGTACGGGCCATCTGACCTTCGCGCGGCAGGCGTTCCAGGCGCAGGTGCCGCCGTGGCTCCCGTTCGATCCGGATCTCGTGGTCGTCGCCTCCGGAGTGGTCGAGATCGCGCTCGGGCTCGCGCTCGTGCTGCTGGCCCGGTGGCAGGTGGTCGTCGGAGTCGTGGTCGCCGCGTTCTTCGTCGCCGTGTTCCCGGGCAACGTCTCGCAGCTCGTCACGCGGACGCCGGCCTTCGGGCTCGAGACGGACGCCGCGCGCGCGATCCGCCTGCTCTTCCAGCCGCTGCTGGTGATCGCGGCGCTCTGGTCGACCGGCGCGTACTCGGCCTGGCGGTCCCGTCGGCGACCCTGAGGCCGCACCGAGGGAACCCCGGACGGTCGAGGGAACCCACTTCTCGAGGCTCCCTCGGCAGTCCGGGGTTCCCTCGCGGAGTCGGTCGGGGGCTCAGCCGCCCGACGACCGCGCCAGGTACGCGGCCTCGGTTCGGGTGGCCGCGCCGAGCTTGCGGAGGATGTTCGAGACGTGCACGCTCGCGGTCTTCACGCTGATGAAGAGCTCCTCGGCGATGGCGCGGTTGCCCAGGCCCTGCGCCACGAGCGCGAGGACCTGGCGCTCGCGGTCCGTCAGGGGCTCCGCGCCGCCCGGAGCGGGGCCGGCGCCCACGACGGGATCGCCCCGCCCGAGGCGCCGCTCGAACCGGTCGAGGGCGTCGACGAGGAGCCCGAGTCCGGCGTGCTCCGCGATGACGCGGGCCTCGCGCGCCTCCCGCTCCGCCTCCTCGCGCCGACCGGCGGCCGCCAGCGCCTCGGCGAGGCGGAGCCGCGAGTAGGGGAGCAGGTGCACCTCCGCGGTGTCCGCCTCGTTCGCCGTGGCCGCGGCCGCCCAGGCGGCGGGGTCGTCGCCCGTTCCGGAGGCTCCGCTCAGCTCGGCCTCGATCACGGCGATCAGCGCGGCACCCGTCGGCCACAGGGCGGCCGTCGCGAGGATCTCGCGCAGTCGCGCCTCCGCCTCGACCCGCTCGCCCCGCCCGTCGAGGAGCGCGACGCCCTCGCGTCGGGCGGCGGCGATGATGCGGGCCACCACGACGAGCAGGAAGAGGTCGGCGGAGGGGAGGGGG
>NZ_JAMRYM010000130.1:0-6848 GCF_023743255.1 Rathayibacter rubneri
CCGTGGCGCACGTCCTTCCGCTCCGATGAGGAGGGCGAAGGCGGCGGAGGCGGCCGAGAGGAGGAACGCCTCCGGGATGCGCGCGGCGTCGGTGGGCACGGAGGCGCAGGCGGTCACCGCGAAGACCGGGAAGAGCGGGCCGGGCGGGTGCCAGTGCAGGGCGTCGGTGAGGTAGACGGCGGCGACCGCGACGGCGACGACCACGGGGATGATCAGCCACTCGCGGGCGGGGGAGAGGGCGACGGCGGTGCCGATCGTGACCGTCGCGACGAGGTAGCCCGCGGCCGAGAGCTGCATCCGCAGGCGCGGGCGGTGGGTGTGCTGGCGGCCGTAGAGCGCCGTGAAGGCGCCGAAGGTGGCGTAGAGCGCGAGGTCGGTGCGACCGAGGGCCCAGAGCACGAGGAGCGGCACGGCCATCGAGACTCCGGCGCGGATCGCGACGCGGTGGGCGCCGGCGTGCGGGCCGAGGGCGACGAGCTCCCGAGGGTGGGGGAGCAGTGGCAGCAGGGTGGTGGGCACGGGGTCCTCTCGGTGGGCGGATCCGAGCGGCGGCGGCCGGAAGTGGTTCACGGGTGAACCGGATATACTTTACTCGTGAATGACTTCGAGAGTCCAGCCCGCGATGCCGTCGACGAGATCCGCGACGGCTGGGCGGTGCTGCGGCCCGAGCTCGACACCGAGGCCGTCGACGTGATCGGCCGACTGATCCGCGCCTCCGCCCTCGTGGTGCGGGCGACGGAGGAGCGGCTCGCCGCCCACGGGCTCACCCGCGGCGAGTTCGACGTGCTGACCACGCTGCGCCGGGCCGGGGAGCCGCGGTCGCCGAGCGCGCTGCGGACGATCGGGCTGGCCTCGGCGCCGGCGATCACCAAGCGGCTGCACGCGCTCGAGAAGCGGGGGCTCGTCGTGCGCTCGGCGAACCCCTCCGACGGCCGGGGAGCGCTGATCGCCCTGACCTCCGACGGCGTCGAGCTGGTCGACCGGGCGTTCCCGGAGGTGCTGGCCGTCGAGCGCGACCTGCTCGCACGGGTGCCGTCGACGCAGAGAGCGGAGGCGGCGCGCTCGCTCCGCGCGGTGCTCGCGAGCGTGGAGGCCGCGCACGAGCGCTGAGCCCGCACGGCGCCCGCCCCGGCGCGCTCGCTACCGTGGGGGCATGCGCCTGACCTCCAGCTTCACCGTGGCCACGCGGCCGCCGCTGCTGCAGCTGGTCAAGACGGCCGTCGCCACCGCCGTCACCTGGGGGATCGCCGCCGCGGTCTTCCCCGACACGCTGCCGGTGTTCGGCGCCATCGCGGCGCTGCTCGTCGTGGCGCCGAGCGTGAACCAGTCGTTCGCGAAGGCGCTCGAGCGCAGTGTCGGTGTGATCCTGGGCGTCGTCCTCGGCTCGGTCATCGGCACGCTCTTCGGCGGCGAGAGCGTGATCGTGCTGATCGCGATCGTCGCGGCGATCGCCGTGGGCTGGGCGGTGCGGCTGACGCCGGCGTCGGCGGTGCAGATCCCGATCAGCGCGATGCTCGTGCTCTCGGTGGGCGCCGTCACTCCGAACTACGCGGTCGACCGCATCGTCGAGACGCTGATCGGGGCGGCGGTCGGAGTCGTCGTCAACGGTCTGATCGTGCCGCCGGTGGTCCTCGGTCCGGCCGAGCGGGCAGTGGGCGATCTGACGGCCCAGGTCGCCGCGGCGCTCGACGACCTCGGCGACGCCCTGCAGTCCCCGGTCGAGCGGAGGCGGCTCGACGAGCTGCTGATCAACGCCCGGCTGCTGCAGACGATGCAGCTGAAGGCCGAGGCCGCGATCGCCACCGGCGAGGAGTCGCTGCGGCTGAATCCGCGCCGCTCCGCGCACCGCGACCGGCTCGAGGCGCTCGACTCCGTCACTCCGCGGCTGGCCAGGATCGTGACCCGCGTGCGCGGGATGACCCGCACCGTGCACGACCTCTACGACGTGGAGCTGGTGCGCGAGCCGACGATCTCGGACATCGCGGTGCAGCTGCACCGCGCGGCGCACGACCTGCGGCTGCTGGTGCAGTCGGCGGTGGACGTGCCCGAGCCGGAGGCGATCACGGACGAGCTGCCCGCGCTCACCGCGCCGCTCGTGATCGCGACACCGCATCCGGAGCACTGGATCCTGGTGGGGGCGCTCGCCGAGGATCTGCGCCGGATCCGCGAGGAGATCGTGGGCGAGGAGTCCTGAGTCTCGACGGACTCGGCCCCACGGATCGAGCCCCTGCGCGCTCAGCCCCTCTGCGCGTTCTCGGCGTCGTCGTCGCGCAGGGCGGCCGGATCCGTCGCCTCGGCGTGCTGGGTCTTGCCCTCGGCGATGAGCGTGTCGTCGTCGGTGAGGATGCCGACCAGCTCGGTCACCCGGCCGCGGGCGGCGCCGAGCGGATCGGCGACGGCGGCGTCCTCCTCGGAGTGGTCGATGTCGGCGTCGGGGTAGCGCTTCAGCTCGGCCTCGTCGCGATCGGGCTGCGGGGCGCGCGCGTGCTCGACGCAGAGCCGCGCCACCTCCTCGGCGTGCGCGTGCATGACGGAGTGCGCGGCCTCCGGGATCTCCCACGCGCGGGCGAACGGCATCGACCCGGCCAGCTCCTCGATCCACTCCCGCGGCACGAGCCGGTCGTGCTCGCCCCGGATGAGGAGCGCCGACGCCCGGATGCGGGGCACCGTCCGCTCGATCGGGTAGTGCATCATCTCGGGCAGCACCCGCGAGAACCAGCGCGGACCGCAGAGCAGGTAGGCCCCCGCGGCCAGCACGGCGACCCGCCGCGGCTCGCGCAGGCTCGACTGGGCGAAGCGGAGCCCGGCGATCGGCACCCGGCGCTCGTGCCTGTTCATCACGGGGCCCAGCAGCACGATGGTCGTGAGCTCGGGGCGCTGCGCGGCCAGCTCGGCGACGACCTGGGTGCCCATCGAGTGCCCGAGGACGACCGGGTCCTCGAGGCCGAGCTCGTCGATCACTCGGCCGACGAGCGCGGCGTAGTCGGGGATGGTCATGTGGCGGGCGTGCGGCGGGTGCGGGACGCCGCCGAAGCCGGGCAGATCGAGGGCGTGCACGGGGCCGAACTCGTTGAGCGCGGGGGCGAGGCGCTCGAAGTAGGTGGCAGCGACTCCGATGCCGGGGACGAGCACGAAGGTGCGCTCGCCCGTGCGGCCCACGGTGCTGACGCGGGCCCACACGTCGTCGTGCCGGATCCGCTGCACGGAGACGTCGGTGCGCCTGTACCGGCGGCGCGGATCGCGGCGGCGGGAGCGGGCGGTGGCGAACGCGTCGCGGAGGCGGGCGCGGGCGCCGAGGGCGACCGAGCGGAGGCTTCGGGGCACGGGCGCCTCCTTCGACGGCGGGGTGGTCGCAGTGAGCCTAGGGGCTCGCCGGAGCCCTCAGATGAGCATGTCCTCCGAACGGTGGAGGATCAGCCGCGCGGGACCCAGGTGGAGGACGCCGTTGCCCAGGGGCGCCGTGCGCACGCCGCCGCGTCGCCGCAGGGCCTGGTGGGCACCGGGTGCGAGGGCGGTGTTCATCCAGGCGCACGGGTTGGCCGGGCGGCCGCCCTGGAACTCGATCCGCTGATCGTCCTGCTCGAGGGCGAAGGTGCGGCCGGCGAGGGCGTCGACGTCGGCGCCGCGGACCGTGATGTTCCTCCGGGCGTCGGAGGGATCGAACGGCGCCGCGCCGAGCTCGGCGGCGGCGTGCTCGAGCGACTCGATCGCGAAGAGCGTGATCGCCGCAGTGCGGTGCGCCCGCTGGGCGAAGTAGCGGTCGCCGACGATGCCGAGGCCGGCGCGGATCTCGATCCGATCGGGCTGCTCGTTGCCCTCGAACGGGATCGGGCCGTCGGCGGGCCGGCCCTCGTAGCGGTGCAGCGGCGACACGACGAAGCGCACGATCTCGATCGAGGCGGCTTCCATGCGCTCCACGCTACGCGGGCGCGGCAGGCGGAAGGGGGCGCCGGGACGTCGACGAGCGCTGATCCGGTCGCCCGGGGAAGTCGACCCGGACCTCGGCGGTGTCGGCCTGCTCGCCGCATCCGACGCCGTTCGGTTCGCGGATGCCGCTCCACACGACCGGGTGGTCCGCGTCGAGCACCGTGCGGCCCGCGAAGTCGACGGCGCTGACCGCGATCTCGTCGGGCAGCTCCTGGCCGATGCCGAGGAGCCACGGTCCGCCCACGTTGTGCGCCCTGAAGTACTCGCGCATCTCGTCGTCCGCGGCGACGTCGGACGCCGTCGAGCACGTGTCGCCGACGCAGACGGTGACGTCGGCCACCTCCTGCAGCCCCGGCCCGCTGCCCACCACGAGGACGGAGTTGTGCCAGCCGATCTCGGTGCAGGAGGACCCGGCGGTGGTGCAGCCGCCCAGGGCGAGCACCAGGAGGAGCGCCGCACCCGTTCCCGCCCCGCGCCCCATGCCTCCGACTGTAGGTCTTCCCGCCATCGCACGGCAGGCCTACAGTGAGCCGCGATCCCGATCCTCTGGAGGCGCCGTGTCCCTCGTCCGCGTGCACAACTTCTCGGTCTCGCTCGACGGCTTCGGCGCCGGAGAGGGGCAGACGCTCGAGGCGCCGTTCGGCCACGCCGGGCACCGGCTGATGGGCTGGGCCACGGGCACCCGCACCTTCCGCGACATGGGTCTGCCCGGTGACGGACCCGGCTCGCGCGGAGTCGACGACGCCCTCGCGAGCGGCTGGGGAGAGGGTATCGGCGCCGAGATCATGGGGCGCAACAAGTTCGGCCCCCAGCGCGGGCCGTGGGAGGACGAGGACTGGCGCGGCTGGTGGGGCGAGGACCCCGTGTTCCGCACGCCGGTCGTCGTCCTGACGCACCATCCGCGCCCGGTCCTCGAGATGGCCGGGGGCACGAGCTTCCACTTCGTCGACGCCGACCCCGCGACCGCGCTCGCGAGGGCGCGCGAGCTGGCCGGCGGTCTCGACGTGCGGATCGGCGGAGGCGTCGCCACGGTTCGGCAGTTCCTCGAGGCGGATCTGATCGACCACCTGCACGTGGTCGTCGTGCCGATCGTGCTGGGCCGCGGCGAGCGGCTGTGGGACGGGCTCGAGGGGCTGGAGGAGCGCTTCGACATCGAGGCCGTGCCGTCGCCGTCCGGAGTGGTGCATCTCGTGCTGGAGCGGAAGGCCCGGTAGCCGCGTCCCGACTACTCTGGAGAACCACATGGCATCCGACAGCGAACCCACCGTCATCCTCACCGATCCTCTCGAGGAGCGCCTGCGCGCCCAGGTCGCCCGCGAGGGCGAGCGCACCGTCGCACTCCGCTCCGCCGCCCTGCTGACGGGCGGCTACGAGGGGGAGTCCTTCCTCCTCGTGGTCGGCGGCGAGCACGCCGACGGCGTGCTGAAGGGCGCACCGTCGCTGTACTGGCCCGAGCTCTGGGGCGCCCGCGCGCTGCTCTACGTCTGGGACGACGAGGCGGCCGACGCGGTCGTCGCGGGTCTCGCGAACTCCTCGTGGCGGGTGCGCGAGATGTGCGCCAGGGTCTGCACCGAGCGCGTCCTCGGCGGCCAGAAGAAGCTCGCGCGCCTCACGACCGACGAGCACCCGCGCGTGCGATCGGCGGGAGCGCGTGCGCTGCTCGCCGTCGCGACCGCGGGCATCCGCTCCGGACGCGACGAGAAGGGCGAGTTCGCGTCGAGCGTCGAGCAGACGCTCACGGCGATGCTCCGCGACCCCGACCGCGACGTGAAGCGGGCGGCTCAGCAGGCGATCGACTCCCTCCGGAGCGCGCGGGCCTAGGGCTGCTCACCAGGCACTGGAGCGTCACCCGCCTCCGTCGCGACGCTGGACGGCCCGAGCGATCAGGTCGCGCAGGCGTCCGGATCCGGAGACGTGCAGATCGCGCAAGGGCGCACTGAGGATCGACCGGGCGGCGGTCTCCTCGAGGCCCCTGTGCCGGGCGATCGCCTCGACGACGCGTTCCTCGTCGGTGATCCCGGAGATCTCGCGGACCAGGGCCTCGAGGAGGGGTCCTGCGGCGAGCACGGCGGTGAGTCGAGCGATCTCGTCGTCGAGGAGGCGTCTGCGTCGAGCAGGGCCCGGTCTCACGCTCTCCCTCCGCCGCTCGAGGATCCGATCCGCACCGAGCTCGACGGGCAGGATCGGCGCGCGCAGGTCGGTCGCCACCAGGACGGCGTGCACGTCGTGCGCTCCGGGCTCGAGATCGCGCCACGCTCCCGAGTCGATCGACACCGGGAGGCGTGCGTACTCGCCCGGGTCGAGCGGCACGGCGGGCGTCTGCGCGAGCGCCGCCCAACCGACCGCTCCCGAGGCCGTCCCCCGCGGGACGATCGTCCCGACGACGTGGAAGACCCGGCCGCGAGCGGGCACCCACCGTTCGGGCCCGGTGTTGACGGCATCGACGACGTAGACCTCGGGATCGGCCGCGTCCGTGACGACGGCGGGCCATCGCAGTGTCAGGGAGTCCATCCGTCCACGCTCCCACTCCGCGGCCGACGGGTCGAGGCCGGATCCGCGCGAGTCCTCCGGACTCGCGTCGAGGCTCAGCCGCCGACGGTCGAGCCGAAGCCCGACTTGCCGGTCGAGCCGAAGCCGCCCGAGAGCGTCTGCTTCGAGCCGACGGTCGCGCCGGCGGGGGCCCTCTGCACGACGTCGGGCTGGGTCGCCCCGCGGGCGGCGAACCCTCCGCTCGTCACGGGCGCCCAGCTGGTCGCGCGCGTCGAGTTCCAGCGCGAGGACGCGAAGATGAGCGGGCCGAGCCAGAACCCGCCCGCGTAGTGGCCGCGGTACTCGTCGGTCGCCTCGCAGAGCTGCTCCGGATCATCCGCCACGGTCTCGCCCTCGGCCTGCAGCTTCGCGATCTGCTCGCGGACGTCGGC